>DATINN010000192.1:0-2476 GCA_035474175.1 Mycobacteriales bacterium
GCCCGGATCGAGCCGCTGCTGCGCCGGATCCGGCTCGGCATGGCCGGCGCCGGCATGACGGTCGAGTCGGCCAAGGGGGAGTGCAACCTGGGCCAGCACGAGATCGCCTTCCGCTACGGCGAGGCACTGTCCACCTGCGACGACCACGTCCTCTACAAGACCGGGGCGAAGGAGATCGCGGCCCAGGAGGGCCGGTCGATCACGTTCATGGCCAAGTACGACGAGCGCGAGGGCAACTCCTGCCACATCCACCTGTCGCTGCGCTCCGCCTCCGGCGAGCCGGTCTTCGCCGCCGGGCACGGGCACTCGCCGGTCTTCGACCACTTTCTCGCCGGGCTGCTGGCCGGGCTGCGCGAGCTGACCCTGTTCTGCGCGCCGAACGTCAACTCCTACAAGCGCTACGTGGCCGGCTCGTTCGCGCCCACGGCGCTGGCCTGGGGCGAGGACAACCGGACCTGCGCGCTGCGGGTGGTCGGGCACACGCCGGCCGCGCTGCGGGTGGAGAACCGGATCCCCGGCGGGGACGTGAACCCCTACCTGGCCGTGGCCGCGATGGTCGCGGCCGGGCTGGACGGGATCGAGCGGGAGCTGCCGCTGGAGCCGGCCTTCGTCGGCAACGCCTACCTGGACGAGGGCCGGGCCCGGGTGCCCTCGACGCTGCGGGAGGCGGCGGCGCTGTGGACGGACAGCACGCTGGCCCGCTCCGCGTTCGGCGACGACGTGGTCGACCACTACGCCAACAACGCCCGCGTGGAGGTGGCCGCGTACGACGCCGCGGTCACCGACTGGGAGCGCCGGCGCGGCTTCGAGCGCCTGTGAGCCGGCGCGGCGGACGGGTGCCCCGGTGAAGCTGGTCAACCCGGCCACGGAGGAGGTGCTCGGCACCGTCCCGGACTCCACAGTGGACGACGTCGACGCCGCGGTGGCCCGGTCCGTCGCCGCGTACCCGGCCTGGAAGGCGGTCGCGCCGGCCGACCGGGGCCGGCTGCTGCGCGCGTTCGCCGCGGCCGTGGACGCCGACCGGGAGCACCTGGCCGCCCTGGAGGTCGCGAACGCCGGGCACACCATCGACAACGCCCGGGGCGAGGCGGCGATGGTCCGCGACGTCCTGTTCTACTACGCCGCCGCGCCCGAACGGCTCTGCGGCCGGCAGATCCCGGTCGCCGGCGGCGTCGACCTGACGTTCAAGGAGCCGCTGGGCCCGGTCGGGGTGATCGCGCCCTGGAACTTCCCCATGACGATCGCGTCCTGGGGCTTCGCGCCGGCGCTGGCGGCCGGCAACACGGTGCTGCTCAAGCCGGCCGAGCTGACCCCGCTGACCGCGCAGCGCCTGGCGTCCCTCGCGCTGGCGGCCGGGATCCCGGAGGGCGTGTTCCAGGTCGTGCCCGGGATCGGCGCGGTGGCCGGGCAGCGGCTGGTCGAGCACCCGGCCGTGCGCAAGGTCGTGTTCACCGGGTCGACCGCGACCGGCATCCGGGTGGCGCAGACGGCCGCGGCCACGGTGAAGCGGCTGACGCTGGAGCTCGGCGGCAAGTCCGCCAACGTCGTCTTCGCCGACGCCGACCTGGAGCGGGCGGCGGCGACGGCGCCGGACGCGGTCTTCGACAACGCCGGCCAGGACTGCTGCGCCCGGTCCCGGATCCTGGTCCAGTCCACTGTGTACGACCGGTTCCTGGCCCTTCTGGAGCCGGCCGTGCGGGCGTTCCGGGTCGGCGACCCGCTCGACCCGGGGTCGCAGATGGGACCGCTGATCAGCGCCGAGCACCGGGAGAAGGTGGCGGGATACGTGCCGGCGGAGGTGGCGATCCGGGGGACCGTCCCGAGTGGACCGGGCTGGTGGTTCCCGCCGACCGTGCTGGCCCCGGTCGACCCGGCGGCGCCGGTGGCCACCGAGGAGGTGTTCGGCCCGGTGGTGGCGGTGATCCCGTTCACCGACGAGGCCGACGCGGTCCGGCTGGCCAACGACTCCCCGTACGGGCTGTCGGGGTCGCTGTGGACCCGCGACGTGGGCCGGGCGCTGCGGATGGCCCGGGCGGTGGAGAGCGGCGCGCTGTCGGTGAACTCGCACTCCTCGGTCCGGTACGGCACCCCGTTCGGCGGGATGAAGCGCTCCGGCCTCGGCCGCGAGCTCGGCCCGGACGCGCTGGACGGCTTCACCGACGTCAAGAACGTGTTTCTCGCGATGGGGGAGTGAGCGTGCGGGGTCTGACCGGCAAGGTCGCCGTGGTCACCGGCGCGGCCAGCGGGATCGGCGCCGAGAGCGCCCGGCGGCTGGCCGAGGAGGGCGCGCACGTGGTCGTGGCCGACCTCGCCGACGACGCCGGCCGGGCGGTGGCGTCCGAAGTGGACGGTCTGTACGTCCGTACCGACGTGACGTCCGCGGCCGAGGTGGAGGCGCTCTACGCCACCGCCGCGGCCGAGTTCGGCCACGTCGACGTGCTGGTCAACAACGCCGGCATCGGTACGGCGGTGCCCG
>DATINN010000193.1:0-13442 GCA_035474175.1 Mycobacteriales bacterium
GTCGACCGGCGCACCGCCAGGCCCGTCGGCGGCCCCGCCGATCGGCGCCTCGGGGGTCGGCGCCTCGTGGGTCGACCGGATTCCGAACCTGCTCACCTGAACACCCTCATCTGAGTGAAGTGGGACTGCTTCGCGGCCAGGTACGCCTCGTTGGCCGGGTCCCGGAACTGCCCGGTCGGCACCTGCTCGGTGACCGTGATGCCCAGCTCCGACAGCTGCCGGACCTTGTCGGGGTTGTTCGTCAGCAGCGCGACCCGGTCGACCCCGAGGGCGGCCAGCATCTGCGCCGCGACACCGTAGTCCCGCTCGTCCTCGCCGTGCCCGAGGGCCACGTTGGCCTCGAACGTGTCCAGCCCCGAGTCCTGCAGCGCGTACGCGTCGAGCTTGTTGTAGAGGCCGATCCCGCGGCCCTCCTGGCGCAGGTAGAGCAGGTAGCCGCCGGCGTCGGCGATCCGCTCGACCGCCTCGCGCAGCTGCGGCCCGCAGTCGCAGCGCCGGCTGCCGAACACGTCGCCGGTCAGGCACTCGCTGTGCGGGCGCACCAGCGGCACCCGGTCGCCGTCGTGGTCGCCCAGGCCCAGCGCGACGTGCTCCAGCCCGTCGACCAGGCCGGTGAAGGTGAACACCTGCGCGGTGGTGGCGTAGCCGTCCGGGAACCGCAGCGGGACCGCGACCTGCCTGCGCACGGTCGCCGCCGGCAGCTCAGCCAACGCGCGAGCCCGTCGCCAGCCCCCCGGTCGCCCGCGGCAACGGCGCCACCGGCAACGGCGCCACCGGCAACGGCGCCACCGGCCGCGTCACCAGCGGCCGCGTCACCACCGGCATCACCAGCGCCAGGTCGACCGCCGGCGGGCGGAGCCGCTGGACCAGGAGGATCGCCGCCCCCGGCAGGCTCGCGACCAGGACCAGCGCCCCGTACAGGACCGCGGTGGTGACGCCGAGGGCCGCGGTCGAGCCGGCCGCGGCGAATGCCCAGGCCGCCACCCCCTCGCGCGGCCCGAACCCGCCCACGTTGAGCGGCACCGTCATCACCACCAGCGCCAGCACCGCCAGCGGGATGAGCATGGACAGCCCGGCCCCGGTGTGGGCGGCGCGCGCGGCGATCAGGAACGTCGCGACGTGCCCGGCCACCGCGAGCACGGACGTGACCAGCACCCGGGGCCAGATCCGCCGGGCCAGCAGCGCGTCCCGGACGTCGCAGCGGGCGGTCCGCACCGCCCGGGCCCACCGGGACAGCCCGCTCTGCGGCAGCCCCCGCACCAGCAGGGCCAGCACCAGCACGACCGACAGCACGACCAGCGTGACGATCGGCATCGAGGAGCGCACCGGCGAGGGGAAGACGAACAGCACGGCCAGCGCCATCGCGCACTGCACGATCTGGCCCGCGGTCCGCTCCCACACCACCGCCCGGACACCCCGCCCGACGTCGCCGACCTCCCGCCCGTGGCTGACCGCCCGGTGCACGTCGCCGAGCACCCCGCCCGGCAGCGTCGAGTTGAGGAAGATGGACCGGTAACAGTCCGCAACCGCCGTGCCCAGCGGGAGCCGCAGCCCGAGCCCGCCGGCGATCACGCTCCACCGCCAGGCCGACGCCACCGTGGTCACTACGCCGATGGCGAACGCCGCCGCCAGCGACCAGCCGTCGATCTGCCGCAGCGCGTCCAGGAACGGCCCGGTGCCGACCCGCCACACCAGGACGGTCAGGATCGCCAGCCCGCCGAGCGGCCGGGCCCAGGCCCAGAAGGCCCGGCGCGACGGCCGCGCCGGCACGGCGCGATCGGCGGTCGGTGGTGCCGGACGTGACAGCACCGGCGCGCTCGTCATCGGTCTCCCCTCGGACGGCCCTTACTGCCCGAACCACGTCAGATCGGGGGTCGGGGTTCAGTAAATCTGTCCGGCCAGCAGGTCCTGGTGCCCGACGGTGATCTCCAGCCGTCCCGCCCGGGCGTCCGCGAGCCGCCTGACCTCATACGACCCTAGGTCCAGATCGGGTCGCTGCTCCCGGGCGGCGGCGATCCAGCCGGCCAGCCACTCGGCCGCCAGCGCGGCCCGGTCCGGGCCGAGCCGCCACGGCGTGGACCGGGTCGCGACCGGGATCCCGCGCCGGCGGAACCCGGCCGCGGCGGCGCCGGCCGCGTCCGGCCCGAGCAGCCGGCGACCCCCGACCGGGCGGCGCTGGTGCGCGTCGAAGGCGGCCGCGACCGCCGCGTCGAGCGGATCGGCCGGGCTGATCTCGACCTGACCGATCACGGAGAGTGTCAGGAGTGTCGGCCGGCCGGCGCACGCGGCGACCACCGCGTCGACCTCCTCGGCGGTGAGCATGTCCAGCAGCGCCGACGCGGTCACCAGCGACGCCCCGCTCAGGTCGGCCTCGGTCAGGTCGCCGACCCGGGTCTCGACCGTGATGCCGGCCGGCATGGTGGCCACCGCCCGGTCGAGCAGGGCGGCGTCCCGGTCGTGCAGGACCCAGTGCTGCGGGCCGGGCAGCCGCGGGGCCAGCCACCGGACCATCGAGCCGGTGCCGCTGCCGAGGTCGTGGATGACCAGCGGCGGCCGCAGGTCCAGCCGCCCGGCCAGCTCGGCCGAGCGGGCGGCGGCGTCGGCCGGCTCCCGCAGCGCCAGCCAGTCCGCGAAGCTGCTCACGCCGCCAGCACCTCCGACACGATCGCGGCCGTCCCGTCCCAGCCGGTCAGCGTGGCCCGCCGCCGCAGCGCCGCGGCCCGCAGCCGCTCGCGCAGGCCGGCGTCGTCCAGCCAGCGGCGCAGCGCGGCCCGCAGCGCCGCCGCGTCCTCCGGCGGCACCAGCAGCCCGGGGGTGGGGCCGTCGCCCAGCGCCTCCGGCACGCCCCCCACCTCCGCCGCCAGCACGGGGACGCCCCGGGCCAGCGCCTCCGTGACCACCATCCCGTACGTCTCGGCCCGGGAGGGGAGGACCAGCAGGTCGGCCGCGGCGTACGCGGCGTCGAGGTCGGCGCCGGTGAGCGGTCCGGTAAACCGGGCCGTCCGCGGCAGCCCGGCCACGAAATCCGGGTCGCGGGTGAGCGACCCGACGCAGACCAGCCGCACCGGCAGCCCGTCGACGGCGGCCAGCAGCAGGTCGTGGCCCTTGTGCCGGCTGACCGCCCCGACGCAGAGCAGCCGGTCGCCGGCCGGCGACGGGGCCGCGAGCGGTGCCGGGTCCACCCCGGGCCGGGCCACCCGGACCCGATCCGGCCCGGCCAGCCGGGACCGGGTCCACGCGCTGGTCGTGATCACCGCCCGGGCCGCGGCGAGGACGGCCCGCTCGGCGTCGGTCTCCAGCGGCATGTGCACCAGGACCACCAGCCGCAGCCGGGCCGCGGCCGGGACCAGCACGTCGGGCACGGCCGAGCCGATCAGCCCGTCCACCAGCACCAGCGCCCCGTCCGGGAGCGTGTCGACCACGGCCGCGACGGCGCCCGGGTCCCCGGCCGGCCAGTCCCCGGCGACGGCGTGCTCCCGGACCGTCCAGCCCAGCCGGGACAGCCCGGTCAGCACCCGCCGGTCGTAGACGTTGCCGCCGCTGGGCGCGGCCGGGTCGTCGATGTCGTTGGGCAGCAGGACGTCGACCCTCACAGGCTGCGCTCGTACGAGGCCCAGGCCACGTGCGACTCGTGCAGCGTGACCGCGAGGCCGGCGAGGTCGCGGGCGGTGTCCCCGAGCGCCCCGGCTCGGATCCGCTCCGCCAGCCGGTCGGCGATCACCTGGGCCAGCAGCTCGGTCGACGTGTTCCGGCCGCGGAACGCCGGGTCGTCGTCCAGGTTGCGGTAGTTGAGCTCGCCCAGCAGCGCGGCCAGCTCCTGGGACGCCCGGCCGATGTCCACGACCAGGTCGTCGGCGTCGAGCTCGGCCCGGCGGAAGCTGGCGTCGACCACGAACGTCGCGCCGTGCAGCCGCTGCGCCGGGCCGAACACCTCCCCGGTGAAGCTGTGGGCGACCATGAAGTGGTCCCGGACCGTCACGCTGAACAAGGTCAACCTCCGTCGTAGCTGATGCGGTGGCACAGCGCCGGCACCGTCCCGGCGGCGAGCCCGGCCAGCACCGCGGGCAGCTCCTCGAACCGGGACTCGCCGGTGATCAGCGCGTCGAACGCCGGGTCCCGGAGCAGCTCCAGGGCCAGCGCCAGCCGCTCCGAGAACGTACGGTCCGCCCGGGCCACCGTGCCGACCTGGCTGCTGCGGATCGCCAGCCGGCCGGAGTGGAAGGCGCCGCCGAGGGCGAGCGACACCGGGCGGTCGCCGTACCAGCTCAGCTCGATGACCGTGCCCTCCGGCGCCAGCAGGCCGAGCGACGTCTGCAGGCCGGCCTCGGTCGCGCTCGCGTGCACGACCAGGTCACGCCCGCCGCGGGCCTCGGCCGGCCCGGCGAACGGCACCCCGAGCGCCGCCCGCCCCGGGTCGACGTCGACCAGCTGCACGTCGACCCCGGGGAAGCGGGACAGCAGCAGCGCCACGCAGCACCCGACCATGCCCCCGCCGACCACGCTGACCCGGTCCCCGATGCGCGGCCGGGCGTCCCACAGCGCGTTGACCGCGGTCTCCACGGTCCCGGCGAGCACCGCCCGCGCGGGCGGGACGCCGGCCGGGACCTCGACCACGGCCGACGCCGGCACCACGTACGACGTCTGGTGCGGATAGAGGCAGAACACCGTCCGCCCGCGCAGCGGGCCCTGCTCGACCAGGCCCACGTTCAGGTAGCCGTACTTGACCGGGGCCGGGAACGAGCCCTCCTGGAAGGGGGCGCGCATCGTGGCGTGCTGGGAGGGCGGGACCCGGCCCTGGAAGACCAGTGTCTCGGTGCCGCGGCTGACGGCCGAGAACAGGGTCCGGACCAGGACGTAGTCGGGGCCGGGGACCGGCAGCGGCACGGTCCGGATCTCGCCCGCGTCGGGCTCGCGCACCCAGAACGCCCGGGCCTCGTCCGTCATCGGCATACCTCCCGGCGAATCCGTGCGAACCGAAGTGCCGCGGCCCTCGTGTAGAGATCGATCAGGACACCCATAGTGACGGAGGCACAGTGCCGACGGTGAGGACGGGTCCGGTGCTCGGGCTGGCGACGCAGGTCGCGGTCCTGGGCGCGCTGGCGCTGACCATCGGCCTGAGCTCGGCCGCGTGGGCCGCCGGCCTCGCGTTCGGCCTGGTCACGTGGGGTGTGTTGCGCGAGGTGGAGCTCGGTCCGGCCGACCGGGTCACGCTGGCCCGGGCCACGCTGGTCGGTGGCGTGCTGGCGCTGACCGTCGACTCGCTGACCCGGCCGATCCCGGCCGCCGGCGTGGTCCCACTGGCCGCGGTCGCCCTGTCACTGGACGCGGTCGACGGCTGGGTCGCCCGCCGCACCGGCACCGCCTCCGAGCTCGGCGCCCGCTTCGACATGGAGGTCGAAGCCTTTCTCATCCTGGTGCTGAGCGTGCTGGTGGCCCGGCCGGTCGGGGCCTGGGTGCTGGCGATCGGCCTGATGCGCTACGGGTTCGTGGCCGCCGGGTGGGCGCTGCCGTGGTTGCGCGACCCGATCCCCCGGCGTTACTGGGCCAAGGTCGTCGCGGCCGTGCAGGGCATCGCGCTGGTGGTGGCGGCGTCGGGCCTGCTCCCGCGAGGATGGGTCGTCGTCATGGTGGGGGTGGCGCTGGTCCTGCTGGTCGAATCGTTCGGTCGCTCGGTAAGCCTGCTGTGGAGGCACCGCACCGGGGAGGGAGCAAGCCTTGAGTTCCTTTCAGGCGGTCCTGTTCGACGCGGGCGACACGCTGATCCGGCTGTCGGGCAGCGGCGAGACGCTGCTGCATGAGGCCGCGGCCACGCTCGGGGCCGCGCTCGACCCCGCCGACGTCGGCCGGGTCTGGGCCCGGGTGCTGGAGCGCAGCAGCACCGCCGAGGAGCTGGCCAAGGGCCGGGACCTCTCCGCCGCCCGGCACCGCGAGGTCTGGACCGCGCTCTACACCGAGGCCGGCTGCGAGCAGCTCGCCCCCGGCCTGTCCGCCGCCCTGTACGGGCTGACGGTCAGCGCCGACTCCTGGGAAGCCTTTCCCGACACGGTGCCCACCCTCGCCGCCGTACGGGAGAAGGGAGTGCGGATCGGCGTCGTCAGCGACACCGGGTTCGACCTGCGGCCGGCGCTGGACGCGCTCGGCATCTCGCCGTACCTGGACGGGGTGGTGATGTCCTTCGAGCACGGCGTCTGCAAGCCGGCGCCCACGGTGTTCCGGACCGCGTGCGACCAGCTCGGCGTCGACCCGGCCCGGACGCTGATGGTCGGCGACAACCCGCTCACCGACTCCGGGGCGGTCACCGCCGGGCTGTTCGCGTTCCTGCTGCCGCCGCCGTCGAAGACCGGCCCGCGCGGGCTCGGCCAGGTGCTGGGCCTGCTCTGATCGCGGGGCGCGGCCTCGCGGGTCCTTCAGGCGCGGGGTCCCTCAGCGCGGGGTCCCTCAGGCCCGGGTCGCTCAGCTGCGGGCTTGCTCAGGCGCGGGATCGCTCAGGCGCGGGCGATGATGATGTCGCGCACGATGGACTGGTCCACCCGGTGCCGGAAGCCCTCGGTCTCCAGCGGCTCCAGCCCGGCCCCGGCCAGCACCGCCGCGGCGTCCTCGCGCCGGGCCACCAGCGTGTTCCAGGCGATCCCGATCGCCCCGCCCGGCCGCAGCAGCTCGGCCCAGACCGGGGCGGCCGCCTCCAGCAGGTCCAGCGGGCTGCGCACCAGCCCGGCCGCGGTCCGGCTGCCGTGCTGGATCCCGTACGGCGCGTCCGCGACGAGCACGTCGAACGAGCCGGCCCGGAAGAACTCCCGCGCCCGCACGGTGTCGGCGTTGATCACCTCCACCTCCTGCGTGTCGCCGGCCTTGTAGCCCTCCCGGTCCGGGGCCAGCGTGGCGTGCAGCCGCCGGGCGACGACCTGCCGGTTGCGCCGGATCGGCGCGGCCGCGATCTGGTGCTTGATCCGCTTCCGCTTCAGGTACGTCGACAGGTATGCCGAGTACGCCTCGAAGTCCTTCTGGTCGCGGTCGATGCCGGCCGCGTCGAAGCCGTACATGATCGCCTGGTTGAGGGTGGTGCCGCGGCCGCAGAGCGGGTCGAGCACGCGGAGCCGGCGGTCCAGCAGCTCGCCCGCGGACGCCGAGGACAGCACGGTCACGTTGAGCAGCAGCTTGGTGAACTGCTCGTTGGTCTTGCCGGCGTACTTGGGGATCGTGACCAGGTCGTCGTCGTACCGGTCCAGCCGCTGCAACCCGACCGGGCGCAGCAGCTCGCCGTGGATCTCGAACAGCGCGTAGATCGAGGACAGGTTGGCCAGGAACGCGACGTCCCGGTCGGTCAGGTCGGCCTCGAAGGTCACGTACGGGACGCCGCCCAGGGTGCTCGGGCCGATGTCGCCGATCCGGTCGCCCAGCACGCAGCGGCCGAAGAGGGCCAGCTCGGCCTGGGTGAGCGCGACCGAGGACTCGGCGTAGACCCGGTTCGCGGAGGGAGAGATGAGCAGCCCGTACCGCATGATCGGCGAGTGTGCGTCATCGGCGGCACGAGTGGGTAATCGGGTGGCGTGAGCATTCTCAAACCGGCGGGTGAGCGCACGGCCTGGCAGGAACTCGGGCAGGCCGGACGGCGGGCCGTGCCGATCTTCGTCGGCATCGGGGTCGTGGTCGTCCTGCTGGGCCTGCTCATCACCAAGGTGCTGAAGGACACCGGCTTCGCCGACGCGGACGCCGGGGTGAACCGCTGGTTCGCCAAGCACCGTGGCTCGACGCTCAACACGCTGACCCATTTGGGAACGCTGTTCGGCGAGACGATCACGATCGTCGCCTGCACCGCGATCACCGTGGTGCTGTTCCGGGTGATCTTCCACCGCTGGCGCGAGTCGGTGATCCTGACCATCTGTGTCGTCGGGCAGTCGCTGATCTTCCTGATCACGACGATCCTCATCGACCGGGACCGGCCGCCGGTGCCGCACCTGGACGACTCGCCGCCGACCTCCAGCTTCCCGTCCGGGCACACCGCCGCCGCGACGGCCTACTGGGCCGGCACCGCGCTGATCGTCGCCTGGCACCTGCGGGACCGCTGGCTGGGCAAGCTCATCACGGTGATCGGGCTGCTCATCCCGATCATGGTCGCCACCTGCCGGATGTACCGCGGCATGCACTTCCCGACCGACACCGCGACCAGCTACCTGTTCGCGCTGGCCCTGCTCGCGGTCGCCTTCCGGGCGCTGCCGCTGGGGGAGGGCTCGCGCGACCCGGGGACGGTCCGGCGCCGGGTCACCCCCCTTCGCTCGGGCTGATCCCGCCGCCCGCCAGAATCGGCGGATGCGCAACGAGGTCGGGCTGATCGCGTACGCCGACCGGCTCGGGGGCTCGCTGCCGGCGCTGGCCGGCCTGCTCGACGGGCCGCTGGACGGGCTGTTCGGCGGGGTGCACGTGCTGCCGTTCTTCGTCCCGTACGACGGGGCCGACGCCGGCTACGACCCGGTCGACCACACCCGGGTCGACCGCCGGCTCGGCACCTGGGACGACGTCGCGACCCTGGCCCGGGGCCGGGACCTGGTCGTCGACCTCATCGTCAACCACGTCTCCGCGGCCACGGCCGAGTTCCGCCAGGTGGTGGAGCTGGGTGACGCCGCCCCGCACGCCGGCATGTTCCTCACCTTCGACCGGGTGTTCCCGGCCGGCGCCACCGAGTCCGACCTGGCCGGGATCTACCGGCCGCGGCCGGGGCTGCCGTTCAGCCCGATGGTGCTCGGGGACCGGCCGCGGCTGGTGTGGACCACGTTCACCAGCCGGCAGATCGACATCGACGTGCACGACCCGGCGTCGCGGGCGTACCTGTCCCGGATCCTGCGGCAGCTCGCCGCCAGCGGCGTGGCCATGGTCCGGCTGGACGCGATCGGCTACGCGGTCAAGACCGCGGGCAGCTCCTGCTTCCTCACCCCGGAGACGGACGCGTTCATCGAGGACCTGACCCGCGAGGTCAACGGGCTCGGGCTCGGCGTGCTGACCGAGGTGCACGCCCCCCACCGGTACGCCGTGGAGCTGGCCGCGCAGGTCGACCGCGTGTACGACTTCGTGCTGGCGCCGCTGCTGCTGCACGCGCTGCTGGCCGGGGACGAGCGGCCGCTGCGCGACTGGCTGGCCAACCGGCCGCACAACACCGTGACCGTGCTGGAGACGCACGACGGGATCGCGATGGTCGACGCCGGGCCGGACTACTTCGCCGGCCGGTCCGGGCTGCTGTCCGCGGCCGACCTGACCGAGCTGGCCACGACGATCTCCCGCAACAGCAACGGGACGGCGGTGGCGGTGGAGACCGCGACCGGCGGGCTCTACCGGGTCGACTGCACCGTCTACGACGCGCTGGCCGCGGACGACCGGCGCTATTTGCTGGCCCGGCTGATCCAGTTCTGCACGCCCGGGATCCCGCAGGTCTACTACGTCGGGCTGCTGGCCGGGCGCAACGTCGCCCACGTGGCCGCGGACACCGACAGCCGGGAGATCAACCGCCGGCACTACACGGCGGCCCAGGTCGAGGACGCGCTGCGGCGGCCGGTGGTGGCGGCGCTGCTGCGGCTGATCCGCTGGCGCAACGGGCACCCGGCCTTCGGCGGGTCGTTCAGCCTGCCGGCGGCGCCGACAGGCTCGCTGGTGCTGGCGTGGGAGTCCGGCGCGGCGTTCGTCACGTTGACCGCGCAGCCGGCCGCGGGGACGTTCTCGCTGGCGTTCAGCGCCGACGGCGCGGTCCGCACCATCACCGACGTGGCAGACCTGCCGTAGCCCCCTGCCCGGCCTGCCCTAATCTGCTGGGATGCTGGACCTGGTGCTGCACGGCGCGAGCGGGTTCGTCGGGCGCCTGGTGGCCCGGCAGCTCGCCGCGCAGGCCCCCGACGGCCTCCAACTGGGGCTGTCCGGCCGGTCGCAGGAGCGGCTGGCCGCGGTCCGGGACGAGCTCGGGGTCGACTGGCCGCTGCTGGTGACCGACGCGCTCGACCCGGCCTCGGTGGCGGCGCTCGCCGGGTCGACCCGGGTCGTCGCCACCACCGTCGGCCCCTACCACCGGTACGGGCTGCCGCTGGTCGAGGCCTGCGCCGCCGCCGGCACGTCGTACTGCGACCTGACCGGGGAGACGCTGTTCGTCCGGCGCAGCCACGAGGCCGCGCACCAGCGGGCGCTGTCCTCCGGCGCGCGGATCGTGCACTCGGCCGGGTTCGACTCGGTGCCGTCCGACCTCGGGGTGCTGCTGCTGCACGACCGGGTCCGCGCCGACGGCGCGGGCACCCTCGGCGAGACCGCGTTCGCGCTGGTGTCGGCGAAGGGCGGGATCAGCGGCGGCACCGTGGACTCGGCCCGGGTGGAGCTGGCCGAGGTCGCCGGTGACCCGTCGGCCCGCCCGATCCTGGCCGACCCGTACGCGCTGAGTCCGGACCGCAGCCTCGACCCGCCCGGCCGGGACGAGAAGGACCCGATGCTGCCGGAGCGGTCGGCGCTGCTGGGCCGGTGGGTCGCGCCGTACCCGTTCGGGCCGCACGACAGCCGCATCGTCCGGCGCAGCAACGCGCTGCTCGGGCACGCGTACGGGCCCGGGTTCCGGTATCGCGAGCACCTGGCCGTCGGCGGCGGGCCGGTCGCGCCGGTGGTGGCCGGGATGGTCACCGGCGGGATGGCGGCGTTCGTGGCCGGGATGCGGTTCGGGCCGACCCGGTCGCTGCTCGACCGGGTGCTGCCGGCACCGGGCTCCGGCCCGTCGGAGGAGCGGCAGCGGTCCGGGCACTTCCGGATCGAGGTGCACACCCGCACCAGCACGGGCGCGCACTACGTCGCGACCGTCGCCGACCGGCGCGACCCCGGGTACGCCGGGACCGCGGTGATCTTCGGCGAGGCCGCGCTCAGCCTGGCCGCGGACGAGCTGTCCTCGCCCGGCGGTGTGTCGACGCCGGCCGCCGCCCTCGGCGACCACCTGATCCGCCGCCTCCGCACCCAGGGCCTGACCCTGACCACCGACCGGATCGGCTGACGGGGTCAGCCCTCCAGCAGCGCCCGGGCGTAGTTGCCCTTGGAGCGCTGGTAGCGCGGCAGGTGCGGGGCGAGCGCGGCGACCGCGACCGACACCGCCTCCCGCTCCCGGCCGACGTCGGTCAGCGCCAGCGCCAGCACGGCGGCGACCGCGTCGTCCAGCTCGTCCGACCCCGCCGCCCGCTCGGCCGTGAGCAGCGCGACGCTCTCCTGCGACCGGCCGACGTTGCGCAGCGAGCTGGACAGCTGGATCACCGCGCGCCGCCGCCGGATCCCGCTCAGCCCGGCGGCCAGCGCGGCCCGGTAGAGCGGCACGGCCCGGTCGGAGTGCCCGGTCGAGTCCTGCGCGCAGGCCCGCTCGAAGTCGGCGATCGCGCTGCCGGCGGGCAGCTCAGCCGCCAGCGCCTCGACGCGCCGGACGAACTCGTCCTCGTCCGTGCCGTCCAGCTCCGTCCACAGCTGCGCCGCCCGCCGCTCCCAGTCGGCGTCCGGTGCGGTCATGGACCGCACCGTAGCCGCCGGGAGATCAGCTCGGGCAGGCCGGGGCGACGAAGCCCGGGTGGGTGCCCGGGGTCCGGTCGGTGAACCGGCAGCCGAAGCTCGGCGAGGCGACCGCCCGCGCGTCGGTGATCCGGTCACCGGCCGGCCGGCTCCCGTGCCGCACCCAGCCGACCAGGTCGTGGAACCCGGCCTGCAGCTCGGACTGGGTGAAGTCGCAGTGCCCGACGCCGCGGATCGCCCGGCTGACGAACAGCCGCGACTGCCCGTGCGCCGCCGCCCGCTGGGCGTAGATCTGCTCCATCGAGAACGGCACGAACAGGTCGCCGATGTCGTGCATGGACAGCACCGGGATCCGCGGGTCGCCGAACACCTTCGGCACCCCGGACAGCCCGCGCGACGGCGCGGTCGTCGGCGCGACCCGCAGCACCGAACGGTTGAGCGCGATCTCGGCCGGGCTCAGGCGCCGGCTGCCGTCGATCTGGTAGAGCGTGAACCGGTTGTCGACCAGGTTGCCGTCCGCGATCCCCTGCGTCCCGCCGGTCAGCCCCGGGTAGACGCCGAACAGGAACGGCACGTTGGTCAGCGGCGCGAAGCTGATGCTGGACCAGAACGCGAACCCGCTGGCGAACCCGGGCCGGACCCCGCCGGTCCGCTGCTGCACGACGCCGGCCCAGGCCTGCCCGGTCGGCGTCAGCGACACCGACGCCGGGTTGCCGCTGACGAACCCGGTGCCGAGCTTCGGCAGCTCCGAGAGCACCTGCCCGTCGTACGTCGGCGCGTACGCCTGGCCGGCCTCGAACGTCGCCGGGAACTGGATGCCGGTCCCGGTCAGCGCGGCCGCGGTGACGTTGGCGTCGGTGAAGTAGTCGAACAGCTTCTTGTCGCCGAGCACGCCGCAGGCCGGCATGGCCCCGACGAAGTCGCCGCGGAACCGCTCGATCATCACCGCGGTGATGTGGCCGCCCATCGAGAAGCCGGTCATGTAGACCGACCGCGCCGGCCGGATCTTGCCCGCGAACAGCCCCAGCAGCGCGTGCGAGTCGCGCACGCCCTGGCCCACGTCGTATCCGTTGGTGGCGTAGCCGGAGCCGGCCCAGGCGAAGCCCTGCTGGATGAAGTAGGCCCGCAGGGGCGAGTCGTCCACGAACACCGTCGTGCCGGTGCCGCGGTAACCGTGCGCGTAGATCACCAGCTGCCCGTTCCAGCGCTTGGGCACCTCGATCCGGTACGGCGCGCCGGCCACGATCCCGGTGTAGGTCCGGGACAGCGCCCGGCCCTTCGCGTCGAGCGTCGGGGTGAAGCGGGCGCCCGAGTAGCCGGCGCCGGTGAACGTGCAGCGCGGGTCGGCCACCGTGTAGCCGGCCTGCGTGGTCGAGGTCGTGGTGGTGCAGTCGGGCCCGGTCGGAGCCGGGTCCTCGGGCACCGGCCGCGGGTGCTGCGGCGGTCGCGGGTGCGAGACCCCGGCCGGGGTCGGGTTCGCCTCGGCCGCCGCCGGCAGGCCGAGGACCAGCACGAGCAGGCCGAGCAGGACGCCTATCGGGCGGAACAGTCTCACCACGGAAGGGACCTCCCCATCGAGGCACGGCCGGGACGAAGCGGATCGTGACACCGAACGCCCACCTCCGCCATAGGAACTTCTTGGGTGTGGACAACCGCGGCCCGGCCGGCGGGCGGCCTCAGAAGATCACGTCGAGGCGCCGCGGGCCGCGGTGCATCAGGTTGGGCAGGTACGGCGGGGTGAAGCCGGGCGCGAGCCGCAGCCCCGGCAGCCGGCTCAGGACCGTGCGGATCGCCGTCCGCGCCTCCATCCGGGCCAGCTGGGCGCCGACGCAGAAGTGCACGCCGCGCCCGAAGCCCAGGTGCGGCGGCCCGGACCGGCCCGGCTCGAACCCGTCCGGCCCGGCGAAGGCGTGCGGGTCCCGGTTGCCCGCACCGAT
>DATINN010000194.1:0-5673 GCA_035474175.1 Mycobacteriales bacterium
ACTGGCTCGGGCTGCCGATGCTGCTGCTCGGGCTGCTCATCGCTGCGGTCGGGCTACCGCTGGCCGGCCGGCGGGTCCGCCGCAGCGTCTACCGGCCGGAAGCGTGGCGGCTGGTCGAGACGCTGGTGGCCGGCAGCGGCCTGGTCCCGGCGGCCGTGATGGTGCTGACCGCGCAGGTCGACCCGGCCAACCTCTACCCGTCGCTGGAACCGCTGAGCTGGCCCGGCCTGCCGCTGGTCGGTACGGCCGGCGTGCTGCTCGCGGTGCTGCCGGCCTGGCTGGCACCGCCGCCGGTGTCCGTGGTCGCCGTCCCCCGGGCGGTAACGGCGTGATCGACTTCGACGCGGTGACCGTGACGTACGCCGGTTCTTCCCAGCCGGTCCTGCGGGACTTCACCTTGACGGTCGAGGAGGGCGAGCTGTGCCTGGTCGCCGGGCGCACCGGGGCGGGCAAGTCGACCGTGCTGGGCGCCATCAACGGGCTGGTGCCGCACTTCACCGGCGGCCGGCTGTCCGGGCGGGTCACCGTGGCCGGCCTGGACACCCGGACCGCGCCGCCGCGGGAGCTGGCCCACCTGGTCGGTGTGGTCGGGCAGGACCCGCTGGCCGGCTTCGTCACCGACACCGTCGAGGACGAGCTGGCCTACACGATGGAGCAGCTGGCCGTGCCGCCGGCGGCGATGCGCAAGCGGGTGGAGGAGACCCTCGACCTGCTCGGCATCGCGGAGCTGCGCCGCCGTCCACTGCGGACACTGTCCGGCGGCCAGCAGCAGCGGGTGGCGATCGGGGCCGCGCTCACCGCCCACCCGGCCGTGCTGGTGCTGGACGAGCCGACCTCCGCGCTGGACCCGACCGCGGCCGAGGACGTGCTGGCCGCCATCACCCGGCTGGTCCACGACCTCGGCACCACCGTGGTGGTGGCCGAGCACCGGCTGGAGCGGGTCGCGCAGTACGCGGACCGCCTCGTGCTGCTCACCGGCGGCGGGGACGCCGTCTCCGGCGACCCGGCCGCGGTGCTCGCGGACTCACCGGTGGCGCCACCGGTGGTGGAGCTGGGCCGGCTGGCGGGCTGGTCCCCGCTGCCGCTGTCGGTCCGGGACGCGCGCCGCCGGGCCGGGTCCCTGCGCGCGGCGCTGGAACCGTACGTCCCCGCGGTCGTGGCGCCCCCGGCCGGCCCGGCGGTGCTGACCGCCAAGGCGGTCGTGGTCCGGTACGGGGCGGTGGTCGCCGTCCGCGAGGTCGACCTGGCGCTGGCCGGCGGCTCCGTCGTCGCGCTGATGGGACGCAACGGGTCGGGCAAGTCCTCGCTGCTGTGGGCGCTGCAGGGCTCCGGGCCCCGGGCCTCGGGGCTGGTCTCCGTCGGCGGCGTCGACCCGGCCACCCTGCCGCCGCACCAGGCCCGCCAGCACGTCGGGCTGGTCCCGCAGACCCCGTCGGACCTGCTCTACCTCGACACCGTCGGCGCCGAGTGCGCGCAGGCGGACCGGGAGTCCTCCGCTGTGGACGGTGCCTGCCGGGCCCTGCTCGACCGGCTGGTGCCGGGCATCCCCGGCGACCGGCACCCGCGCGACCTGTCCGAGGGGCAGCGGCTGGCGCTGGTGCTGGCCATCCAGCTCGCCGCCGCCCCCGCGGTGGTGCTGCTGGACGAGCCGACCCGGGGGCTGGACTACCCGGGCAAGGCGCAACTGCGGGCGGTGCTGCGGTCGCTGGCGGCCGAGGGCCGTTCCGTGGTGCTGGCCACCCACGACGTCGAGTTCGTCGCGGCCGCGGCCGACCGGGTGGTGGTGCTGGCGGAGGGCGAGGTGATCGCGGACGGCCCGACCGCCGACGTGGTCGTCTCCTCCCCCGCCTTCGCCCCGCAGGTGGCCAAGATCCTGGCCCCGCAGCCCTGGCTCACCGTCGAGCAGATCGCGCGGGCCCGGGCATGACGGCCGTGGTCTCGGCGCTGCCGGTGCGGCTGCGGTCCCGCCTCGTGCTCATGCTGGCGTCGGTGGCCGGGCTGGCCGTCTTCACCTGGCCGCTGGTCATCTCCCCCCGCGGCGGCGGAAACGGGCAGAGCAGCGACGCGCCGCTGATCTTCCTGCTGACCCTGCCGGTGCTGGTGGTCGTCGTGCTGGCCGAGGTGTCCGCGGGCGGCATCGACGCCAAGGCGCTGGCGCTGCTGGGCGTGCTGTCCGCGGTGAACGCCGCGCTGCGGCCGCTCGGCGCCGGCACGGGCGGCATCGAGACGGTGTTCTTCCTGCTGGTGCTGTCCGGACGGGTGTTCGGGCCCGGGTTCGGCTTCGTGCTCGGGTCCACGTCGATGTTCGCCTCGGCGCTGCTGACCGCGGGCGTCGGGCCGTGGCTGCCGTTCCAGATGCTGGCCGCGTCCTGGGTCGGCCTCGGTGCCGGGCTGCTGCCCCGCCGGGTCCGCGGCCGGTGGGAGATCGCGATGCTGGCCGCGTACGGGGTGCTGGCCGCGTACGCCTTCGGCCTGCTGATGAACCTCTCCTTCTGGCCGTACGCGACCGGCTCGGGGACCGATCTGTCCTATGTGGCCGGTGGACCGGTGCTCGGCAACCTGCACCGCTTCCTGGTCTTCACGGTCGTCACCTCCACCCTCGGCTGGGACACCGGCCGGGCCCTGACCAACCTGGCCGCGATCGTCCTGCTCGGGCCGGCCGTGCTGGTCGCGCTGCGCCGGGCCGCGCGGCGCGCCGCCTTCGACGCGCCGGTGGAGTTCACGGCGCCTCGCTAGCCGCTCGTTCCATCAGCTCCAGAAATCGCCGTACGGCCGACAGGTCCTCGGCCGAGAACGACCGCAGCGCCACCAGCATCGCGTCGATCAGCGGCCCGAACCACGCCCAGCCCAGCTCGGTGGCCTGGTCCGAGACGACCAGCAGCACCCGCCGGCGGTCCGCCGGGTCGCGCTCGCGCCGCACGTGCCCGAGTCGCTCCAGCCGGTCGACCAGCGCGGTCACGGAGGCGGAGTTGAGTCCCAGCTCGGCGACCAGGTAGCCCGGGGTCGCCGGGCGCTGCGCCCGGACCGCGTCCAGCAGCGCGATCAGTGCGCGCACGTCGGTCGGGTGCAGTCCGTGCGCCGCACCGAATCGGGCTGCTTGCAGCTGCAGCTGGACGGTCGTCGCCCGCAGCAGGTGCACCAGCTCCAGACCGTCCGCGTCCCGATTCATCGATTCCCTCGATCGTCGATTATCTCGATGACCGAGATACTATCCGACGATGGACTTCGAGCAGGCGTACGCGGCGGTGCTGGCGAAGTGGCCGGAGGCGGCGGTGACGGACCTGGCCTCGGCGTACGGGACGACGCGCGTGGTGTCCTGCGGGCCCGTCTCCGCGCAGCCGCTGGTGCTGCTGCCCGGCGGCGGCGCGACCGCGACGGCCTGGTTCGCCAACGCGGCGGCGCTGTCCGAGGCCGCCCGGGTGCACGCGCTCGACCTGCCCGGTAACGCCGGCTACACAAGGGTGTCCACACGCGACGCCGCCGCGCTCTGCGGCTGGCTCGACACGGTCCTCGACGCGCTCACCGACGGCCCCGTCGACCTGACCGGCCACTCCTACGGGGGCTGGCTCGCCGTCACCTACGCGCTGCACGCACCGACCCGTGTCCGCCGGCTGGCCCTGCTCGACCCGACCCAGTGCTTCGCCGGCTTCCGCCCGGGCTACCTCCTGCACGCGCTGCCGCTGCTGCTCCGCCCCACCCGCGCGACCGCCGGCCGCCTCGTCCGCTGGGAGACCGGCGGCCGTCGCCTCGACCCCGACTGGGCCGCGCTGCACGGCCTGGGCGCCGAGCAGCCCTCGACCGGCACGCTCGTCGCCGGCCCCAAGCCCAGGCCCGAGCAGCTGTGCGGCCTCGACGTGCCGACGCTCCTCCTGCTCGCCGAGCGGAGTCGCACCCACGACATCCAGAAGGTCGCGACCAACGCCCGCACGCTCGTGCCGGACCTCACCGTCCAGGTGATCCCCGGCGCGAGCCATCACTCGCTGCCGGCCGACCCCGCGGCCGAGGTGAACCGGGCCCTGCTCGATTTCCTCCGCTAGGGACCCCTACTGTGGCGGGTCCACGACGGGGAGGGCGACGCGTGTCCCACGTACGACGCTTCGACCACGTCGGCGGCATCGGCGAATCCGAGAACGTCGGGAAGATGGCTTCCGTCCGCGGGCCGGAGGGGATCATCGTCTCGCCGGCCGAACGCACCGGCTGATAGGGGTAATGCATGCCGAACAGTCCGTTGGCGTTGCTGCCGAAGGTGGAGCTGCACTGCCACGTCGAGGGCACCATGCGACCGTCCACAGTGGCCGAGCTCGCCGCCCGCAACGGGCTCGGCCTGCCGACCGACGACCCCACCGAGCTCTACCACTACGTCAGCCTGGACGACTTCCTGCGCGTGTTCTGGCTGGTGCAGTCGACGCTCGGGTCCCGGGACGACTGGGCCCGGCTGGCGTACGAGTCGGTGCTCGACGCGGCCGCGGCCGGGGTGGCGTACCGGGAGACGTTCTTCACCCCGGCCCGGCACCTCGCGGCCGGGCAGGACCTGGCCGGGATCGTCGCCGGGCTGACCGAGGGCCTGGCCGCGGGCGAGAAGGAGACCGGGACGCGGGTCATGCTGGTCTGCGACATGGACCGCGCGTACGGCGGCGCCGCCGGTCGGGAGCTGGTCGAGCAGCTGGTGCAGCTGCGCCGGGCCGGCGCCGCCGGCACCGAGCGGGTGCTGGGCATCGGCATGGACTCCACCGAGCTCGGCGTGGACCCGGCCGCCTTCGCCGACGCCTACCGGCTGGCCGGCACGGCCGGGCTGCGCCGCACCGCGCACCAGGGCGAGACGACCCCGGCCGCGACGATCGCGGTCGCCGTCGACGAGCTCGGGGCCGAGCGGATCGACCACGCACTGTCCATCCTGGACGATGCCGAGCTCACCCGGCGGCTGGCCGACCGGCGGATCCCGCTCACGGTCTGCCCGACCTCCAACATCCGCATCGCCAACGCCGTCGAGCGGCTGGAGGACCACCCGTACGCGGCCATGCGCTCGGCCGGCCTGCTGGCGACGCTCAACACCGACGACCCGGCCATGATCGACCTCGACCTGGCCACCGAGTACGCCCTGGTCCAGGCCGCGTACGGCTACAGCTGGGACGACATGGTCGCGATCGCCCTGGACGGCGTCGAGGCGACCTGGCTCGACGCCGACGACCGGCGCCGCCTCGCCGACCAGGTCCAGGAGGCAGCGACCCAGCTGCGCCCCGCCGCCGAATGAACCGGCCCGAACGCGGACGCCGCCACTGAGGAAGTGGGCCCGCCCGCGCCGAACCGCCACTGAGCTCGGTTTCGCCGACACACGACCGTGCTGGATCTCGACCTGGCTACGCCGCTCTAGAATGGCCTGTGTGAGCGCCAAACGAGACGAGCTGCGGAGGCTCGTCGAGGAGCTGCCGGAGTCGGAAGTCCCGGCCGCGGTAGCCGAGCTCCGGCTTCGTGTCACTCCGTCGGCTGACCGGCCGTGGCCTCCGACGTGGTTCGGGGCGGCGTCCGGAAGCAGGACCGACACTGCGGCTCGCAGCGAGGAGCTGTTGAAGGACGGCTTCGGCCGGTCGGCGTGATCGTCTGCGACACCGGTCCGCTCGTCGCAGCGGCTCTGACGAACGATGATCACCACCATGCGTGCGTCGAGTTGTTCAC
>DATINN010000195.1:0-3295 GCA_035474175.1 Mycobacteriales bacterium
GTGGCCGCGGGGTCTGCGGCCGGCGGGTTGGCGGGCTCGGTGGCCGCGGGGTCTGCGGCCGGCGGGTCGACCGGGTGGGTGGCTGCGGGGTTCGGGGTGGAGGCGGACGGGCTGCTCTGGCCGGCCGCCGACACCGTCGCGGCCGGCTGGTGGGCCGCGGCCGGTCTGGAGCCGTCCGGGCACTACTGCCTGCGCCCGGCCGACCCGCTGCCGGGCCCGCTGCCGCCCGGGGTGACCGCCCGGGCCGCCCGCGCCGACGAGGCCGACGACGTCGTCGCCCTGCACCGGGAGGCGATCGCGTTCCAGGCCGCGGCCAGCCCGTACGTGCGGCTGCTGCCGGCCGCGCTGCCCGGCTTCCGGACCCGGCTGCGGGACGGCACATCCACCTCGACCGTGCTGGCGGCGGGCCGGCGGCTGCTCGCGGTGTGCGAGTGGTGGCCGGTCGACGGCGCCGGGCCGCCCCTCCCGCCGGGCCGGTACGCCTACCTCAACTCGGTCGCGGTCACCGCCGCGGCCCGCAGCAGCGGCCTGGGCCGGGCCGTGGTGGCGGCGGCCGTCGCCGCGGCCGGCCCCGACGTCGACGGCAGCACGCTGTGGTTCTCGCCGCAGAACCCGATCGCCAGCCGGGTCTGGCCGCACCTGGGCTGGCGGCCGTACTGGACCGCCTGGGAGCGCCGCGCATGCCTGAGCTGATGTCGGCCCTGCCGGTGCGCACGCTGCGGGAGGCGCCCGCCGACGCCGGCACGCCCGGGTACGCGATGCTGCTGCGGGCCGGCTACCTGCGCCGGGTGCCGGGCGGCCACGAGTGGTCGGTGCTGGGGCGGCGGCTGCTGGACAACGCCGCCCGGGTCGTCGCCGCCGAGGTCGGCCCGGCGCGGCCCGGCGGCGACGGGGTGGTCGAGGCCCGGCGCCCGCCCGCCGGCTCGGGCCTGCTGCGGGATCCGGACGGCCTGCTCGCGCAGGCGCCCGGGGACGGCCACCGGGAGGCGTACGAGCGGGCCTTGGACCGGCTCGGCGTGGACTGGCGGCTGGACGACGACGGGGTGTTCCGGGCGGCCGTGGCCGGCGCGGCCGAGCCGGTCGCGACCAGCCCGGACTGCGGCTGGACGGCCGGCACCGACGCGGTGCCCTCGCCGACGGCGTCCGCGCCGTTCGTCCAGCCGCCGCCGATCGAGCTGCTCGACACCCCGGGCACGCCCACGATCGCCACCCTGGCCGCCGCGCTCGGCCTGCCCCCCGCGGCGACGCTGAAGAACCTGCTGGTCCTGGCCGGGACCGAGGTCGTCGCGGTCGGCGTGCCGGGCGACCGGGAGGTCGACCTGGACCGGGTCGCGGCCGTGCTCGGGCCGGTCCGGCTGTTCACCGACGCCGACTTCGCCGCCCACCCCGGGCTGGTCCGCGGGTACGTCGGCCCGCAGGGCCTGGGCCTGCGCTACCTCGCCGACCGGCGGGTCGGGCTCGGCACCGGCTGGGTCACCGGCGCCAACGCCGAGGGCCGGCACGCCCGCAACGTCGTGGCCGGGCGCGACTTCGCCGTCTCCGCGTACGGGGACCTGGTGGTGGTCCGGGACGGGGACCCGTGCCCGCGCTGCGGGCAGCCGCTGCGGCTGGGGACGGCGGTGGCGGTGGCCCGGCTCGGGCCGGTCTCGTCGGTCGACCTGACCCGGGTGGTCGCGGTCGCGGCCGAGCAGCACAGCGACGAGCGCGGGCTGGCCTGGCCGCGGGAGCTCTCGCCGTACGACGTGCAGCTGGTGCCGGTCGGCCGCGGTGACCAGCCCGGCTTCGCCCGGGACCTGGGCGACCGGCTGACCGCGACCGGCCTGCGGGTGCTGATCGACGACCGGGACGCCTCGGCCGGGGTCAAGCTCACCGACGCGGAGCTGCTCGGCGTGCCGCACGTGGTCGTCGTCGGCCGCCGCGCCGCCGAGGGCGTGGTCGAGGTCCGCACCCGCGCCACCGGCGCCACGACGGAGGTCACGATGGACGACATGATCTGGGCGGTGATCGGGCAGTGAGCGGACCGGTGGTGGCGTCCGGACCGGGGCGGACGGAGCCGGCCCGGTGACGGTCTCGGCGGTGGTCTTCGACTGGGGCGGGACGCTGACGCCCTGGCACACGATGGAGCTGGCCGACGCCTGGCGGGCCTGCGGGCTGGGGGAGGACTCGGCCGCCCGGCTGCTCGCGGCCGAGGACACGCTCTGGGCCCGGGCCCGCGAGACGCAGCGCAGCGGCACCCTCGACGAGGTGTTCGCGGCCGCCGGGGTCCGGGCCGGGCCGGGCGAGCTGGCCCGGTACTACGCCTGGTGGGAGGAGCACACCTTCACCGACCCGGACGTGCGGCCGCTGTTCGAGGGGCTGCGGGAGCGCGGGATCAAGGTCGGCGTGCTGTCCAACACGCTGTGGCCGCGGACCGAGCACGAGCGGGTGTTCCGCCGCGACGGCGTGGCCGACCTGATCGACGCGGCCGTCTACACCAGCGAGATCGAGTGGACCAAGCCGCACCCGCTGGCGTTCCGGACCGCGCTGGACGCCGTCGGCGGGGTCCGGCCCGAGGACGCGGTGTTCGTCGGCGATCGGCCCTGGGACGACATCGCCGGGGCCAAGGGGGTCGGGATGCGGGCGGTGCTGCTGCCGCACAGCGCGATCCCGGCGCACCAGCAGGGGCCGGTGCAGGGCGTCCCGGACGCGGTCGTCGGGCGGCTGTCGGAGCTGCTGCCGCTGGTCGACTCCTGGCGCGGCGGGTCCAGCGGGTCCTAGTCGCCGGGGAAGGCGAGGGTGGCGACCTTGGTCGGGACGACCAGCCGCCAGCGGGTGGCCCGGACCGCGGCGTCGGTCAGCGCGGTCAGCGCGGTCCGGCGGACGGCCACGTCGTCGGTCGCCGCGACCGCGTAGCGCCAGGCCGCGGCAGCGCCGTCCTCCAGGTGCACGGCCAGCCGCAGGGCCGAGGCCCGGTCGGTGACCGGGAACGGCAGCGCGTACGACGACTCGGTCGGCACCGGGGCGCCGCCGTACTTCTCGATCAGCGTCACGGTGCCGTCCCGGCGGGTGCGGTGGGCGTCGTCGGCGTCGCGGACCCGCGGTCGCAGCTCGTCGCCGGCCCGCGCGCCGACCACGCTGTAGCCCCAGATCACGGCGTGCTCGGCCGCCAGCGCCGCCTGCAGGGCGGGCACCTGGCCGGTGGGCGCGGTCACGCCAGCACCGCCTGCGGGGCGGGCACCTGGCCGGTGGGCCCCGTCACGCCAGCACCACCAGGTGGGTGGCCTCGCTGGCCGAGATCCCGGCCAGCAGCCGGGCC
>DATINN010000196.1:0-3214 GCA_035474175.1 Mycobacteriales bacterium
TGCTGTTCTTCCGGGACGGGCACGGGCTGTGGTTGCAGACCTGCGCGGTCGGGTTCGCGCTGGGGCTGCTCGGGATGTTCCTGAGCCGGCACCGGCGCGGCTAGGGCGTGTCTCATGAGTGTCGGTGGATGCCGGCGCGACCTAGGACAGGGCGTCCTCGGCGGTGAGCCGGGCGTCGTCCGGGCGGGCCAGCGCCTCGGCCGCGGCCGCGCGGGCCGGCCACGCCCCCAGGCGCCAGGCCAGCGCCCGGCCGAGCGCGTCGGGGCTGCCGTCGGTGTGGTCGGTCTCGCCGTCCGGCCACCAGCCGACCGCGGTCCCGCCGACGGTCAGCTCGTCGTGGACGGCGACCGCCGCGTCCGGGACGGCGCCGGCGCACCGGGCCGCGGCCAGGGCGGCGCCGGGGACGTCGGCCCAGCGCCGCCGGCTGCGGGGCTGCCCGTCCGGGGTCGGCGCGCCGAGCAGCTCGCTCGCCGTGGGCAGGTCGAGCAGGTCGGCGACCGGGCCGGGGGCGGTGCCGGCCGGCACGGGCGTGCGGTCCAGCAGCGGCAGCAGGTACGGGCGGTCCAGCACCACCGCCGCCGCCCGCGGCACGGTGCTGTCCGGGGTGGTCCGGACCCGCTCCGGCGGCTCGGCGGCGTCCTCCAGCACCAGGGCCAGCCGGGCGTAGACGGTCGGCAGGATCGCGGCCGGGGCGGTCCGGGCCGGGTCGCCGAGCCGGTCGAGCAGGTCCAGGGCCCGGTCCGGGTCGGCCAGGACGTCCTCCAGCCCGGCGGCCACACCGACCAGCGCCAGCGTCTCCGGATCCCCCGCAGCCTCGTCGTACAGGCCGGCGAGGTCCAGGGCGGCGGGCGTCCGGAGCCGGTCCGGGCGGCGGCCGGCGAGCGTGCGATGGGTGCTCAACCACCAGGTGGTGTACGACGGTGCATGGCGGTGTGTGCCGTCCGCGAGCTGCACCTCGACCGTGGGGCTCGTGCCGCTGAGCAGCGGGATCGCCCGGTCCCAGTCCGCGACCAGGTCGAGGTCGCGGACGGCGACGAGGGCGGCGATCCGCGGCGGGACCGGCTGGGGCGGGAGCCGGTCCAGCACCGCCTCCATCCAGTCGGCCTCGCCGTCGAGGTCGTGGTCGGCCGCGTCCGGGTCCAGGTCGAGCTCCCCGGTACGCAGGACCGCGAACGTGCGCAGCACCCCGACGGCGGCCAGCGCGTCCGGGCCGTACCGGTCGACCAGGTCCCCGGCGACGGTCTCGAAGGGGGCGTCGGCGGCGACGACCGCGGCCAGCGGGGAGCCGGGCAGCAGCAGCTCGCCGGCCGGGTACCAGTCGCCGTCGTCGGCCCGCAGGGCCAGCTCGGCCAGCTCCGGGATCTCGCCCGGCCGCAGCTCGGCGCTGCCGACCAGGGCCAGCACCGACTCGGCGACCGGCTCCGGGTCCTCCTCCTCGTACGACTCGGCCACCGCGGCCAGGACCCGCTCGTCGGCGAGCACGCCGCGGGCGGTGGCCGGGGTCGCGCCCAGCCGTTCCAGCAGCGGGTGGGCGGCGTCCGGGTGCACGATCCGCAGGCCCAGCGCGCTCGCCGCGGCGGCCGGCAGGCCGGCGTCGGGCAGCAGCACGCCGCGGGCGCCGGTGACGGTCCGCCCGTCGGCCAGCGGCACCGCCAGCCCGGCCAGCGCCTCCCGCTCGGGCCGGTCGGCCAGCGCCGCGTAGAGCGCCCGCCACCAGGCCGGCGGCCGCTGCACCCCGGCCACCAGCTCCACCACGTCGGCCGTGCCCAGCCGCCGCACCCCGAGCGCGGTCAAAGCGGCGGCCCGCCCCCGGCCCGACCACTGCGCGCCCAGCAGCCCCGGGACCAGGTCGGCCAGCGCGTCCACCAGCTCCGGGCCGGCCGCGTCGACGACGACCGCGTCCACCGGCCGTACCCGCTCGTCGTCGCCGGCCACCGGCAGCCACGGCGTCGTCCGGAGGCCGGCCAGGATCGCGTGGGCCAGGGCGGCGTCCAGCTCGGCCGCGGCCAGCCGGGGGCGGGGCACCAGGTCGAGCAGGGCCGGGTCGGGCGGGAGGGCCGCGATCAGCTCGGCGTAGAGGGCCGCGGCGGCGGTCACGAGCAGGTCGGTGACCGGCCCCGGGACCACGTGCCGGCGGTCGGAGCCGAGCGGGAACGTGCCGAGCAGCACGGCCGGCAGCGACAGCGGCTCGTCCGTCGGCGTCGGCGCATGCACCACCGGCCGGGTCGCCGGCGGCACCGGCCGGCCGGCCGCGGACACCGGCACGGCCCAGCTGACCGTCCACTCCGGACGGTCCCGCTCCTCGGCCGGGCGCGCGGCCAGCAGGTCGTCCGGCAGCAGCCCCCGGGCCGAGCGCACCACCCAGCGCGACTCCACCGGTCCGTCCCGCAGGACCACGGTGCCGTCCGGACCGTCCGCGCGGGACAGCAGCCGCCCGTCCGCGTCGATCGACCCCAGCGCCGGCAGCGCCAGCAGCAGCACGGGGTCCACAGTGGACAGCGCCGCCCGCACCGGCTCGGCCGCCTCCGGCCGCAGCGGCAGCCGCACCTCCGTGTCCCACTCCCCCGGCGGCAGCGGGTCGGCGGCCCAGGGCAGCCGCAGCACCGGCACCTGCCCGGACCGGCGGTCCAGCTCGGCCGCCAGCGCCGGCACCGCGGCGACCGCGGCCCGGGTGTCGGCGGCCGAGAACCGGAGCCCGCCGGTCGTGGAGGCCACCACCGGCGCGTCGGTCACGGTCAGCACGGCGGCGAACCCGACGCCGAACCGCCCGACGCTGTCGCCGTCCCGCTTCGCCGACGCCCGCAGCGTCGCCAGCGCCTCGGCCCCGGCGGCGTCCAGCGGTGCGCCCGTGTTCGCGGCCCGCAGCTCGCCGTCGACCACCGACAGCCGCAGCGCGCCGGTGATTCCGGCGCGGGCCGCGGCGTCGGCCGCGTTCTGGGCCAGCTCCACCAGCAGCCGGTCCCGGTACGCCCCGTGCGTCAGGTCCTGCTCGGCGTTCGCGTCCTCCCGGAACCGGGCCGGCGACGCGGTCCACGCCGCCAGCACCCGCTCCCGTACGCCCCCGGTCCCGAACGGATCGGCCGCGACAGCATCCGTCCCGACCGGATCCGTCCCGACCGGACCAGTGCCGACCGGATCCGTCCCGACCGGACCAGTCCCGACCGGACCAGTCCCGACCGGACCAGTCCCGACCGGACCAGTCCCGACCGGACCA
>DATINN010000197.1:0-4463 GCA_035474175.1 Mycobacteriales bacterium
GGCGAGCGACCACGCGACGGTCAGGCCGGCCAGCGGGGCGGCGGCGAGCGGGACCCGCCAGCAGGCCAGGGTGGCGGCGGCCAGGACCGCCAGCGTCACCGGGTAGGGCAGGTCGAGAACGACGGGAGCGGTCAGGGCGAGCACGCCGGTCGCGGCCGGCAGCACCGGCCGCCAGACCCGCAGCACCAGCGCGACGCCGGCCGCGGCCAGCACCGTCACCAGGACCAGCAGCCGCGGCAGGTCGGGGAGGACCGGCGCGGCCACGCCGTGCCACGGCAGCGCCGCCGTCGCCCCCGGCACGGCGAACGCGGCCACCGCCCCGGCCAGCGCCGCCACCGCCCCCGGCACCAGCAGCACCCCGGCCGCGACCCGCAGACCCAGCCGCGCCGCGGAGACGGCGCCGGCGGCGGCGACGGTCAGGCCGACGGTGGTGATCGCGAGCACGGCGCCGCCCTCGACGGGGGCGAGCGCAGCCTGCAGCGGTGCCACGATCCCGGCCGCCGCGACCAGCACGCCGGCGGCGACGCCGACCTCGCGCGCCCCGCCGAGCGCGCCGGCCCCGACCACCGCGAGCGCGCCGGCCAGCACGAGCAGGACCACGGCCACGATCCCGACCGGCGACGCGTACGCCGGCGGCAGCAGCGCGAGCACCGCCCACGCCCACGCCAGCCCGCCGGACACGGCCCCGACCACCCGCAGCGGCCGCGGCACCAGCAGGTCCAGCCCGGCGACGACCAGCAGCGCGCCGGCGACCCAGAGCGTCCCGCCCCGGCCCACCAGCAGCGGCAGGGCCGGCTGCGCCAGCACCAGCGCCGTCGGCCGCACCCCGCGCAGCGCCGGCAGTGCCGTCCCGTACAGGGTCCAGCCGCCGGCGACGACCGCGAGCACGGCCCCGGCGTAGCGGGCGGGCGCCGTGCCGCCGAGGTCCAGCAGGTCCAGGCGGCGCAGCAGGTAGGCGTCGAGCAGCACGAGCAGCAGCCCGACCGCGGCGACGGTCTCGGCCGTGGCCACCAGCCGGCGCCGCACCAGCGCGACCGGCACGCCCAGCGCGACGGCCGTGATCGCGAACAGCACCGCGGCCCGGCCGCCGACCCCGAGCCGGCTCCAGGCGACCAGCGTGAACACGATCGCCGCGATCCCGAGCAGGATCCCGCCCAGCGCCAGCAGCACGGTCTGCACCGACACCGGCGACGCCTCCCGCCCGGGCCGCGCGCCCCCCGGGCGCAGCGGGCCGGCGGACGCGGGCGGCGGCCCCACGGGCGGGACCGGTGGCGCCGACACGAGCACCGTGCGCTCGCGCATCAGCTGGTCGTAGCGCGCGTACAGGGAGCGGAGCTCGAAGTCGATCTCGGTGACGCGGGAGGGTGGCCGGCTCATGCCGACCACCCTCGTCGCCCCCGGCCCCAGCCGGATCCCGGCAAGAACTCAGCCGGGACTGAGCACTACTACCTAGGGCCGGCCCAGCGCCCGGTACGTCCAGCCCGCGGCCCGCCAGTCCGCCGGGTCGAGCGCGTTGCGCCCGTCCACGATGCGGGCCGAGCCGACCACGGAGGCCAGCTTGGCCGGGTCCATCTCGCGGAACTCGGCCCACTCGGTCAGCAGCAGCAGCACGTCCGCGCCGCGGGCCGCCTCCAGCGCGGAGGTCGCCATCGCCAGCTGCGGGTAGGCCCGCTTGGCGTTGGCCATCGCCTCCGGGTCGTACACGATCACGGCCGCCCCGAGCTTCTGCACGGCCGCGGCCACGTCCAGCGCGGGCGAGTCGCGGATGTCGTCGGAGTTGGGCTTGAACGCGGCGCCCCAGACGCAGACCCGCTTCCCCGCGTACTCACCGTCGAGCAGCTCGCGGCCGAGGTCGACGGCCCGGGCCCGGCGCCGCTTGTTGATCGCGTCGACCTCCTCCAGGAACGCCAGCGCGTCCTGGGCGCCGAGCTCCTCGGCCCGGGCCATGAACGCGCGGATGTCCTTGGGCAGGCAGCCGCCGCCGAAGCCGAGCCCGGCGTGCAGGAAGCGCTTGCCGATCCGGGTGTCGTAGCCGAGCGCCTCGGACAGCTTGGTCACGTCCGCGTGCACGACCTCGCACACCTCGGCCATCGCGTTGATGAACGAGATCTTGGTGGCGAGGAAGGAGTTGGCCGCGACCTTGACCAGCTCGGCGGTGGCGAAGTCGGTCACCACGACCGGCGTGCCGGCGTCCAGGATCGGCGCGAACGCCGCCCGCAACGTCTGCTCGGCCTGCTCCGAGTGCACGCCGAAGACCAACCGGTCCGGGTGCAGGGTGTCCTCGACCGCGAAGCCCTCCCGGAGGAACTCCGGGTTCCACGCCACCTCGACCCCGTCCGAGGGCGCCAGCGAGGTGACCAGGTCGGACATCCGCTGGGCGGTGCCGGCCGGCACCGTGGACTTGCCCACGACCAGCGCGGGCCGGGTCAGCAGCGGCGCCAGCGTCGAGAAGGCCGACTCGACGTAGGTCATGTCAGCCGCGTAGCCGTCCTTGGACTGCGGCGTGCCGACGCAGACGAAGTGCACGTCGGCGAACTGGGCCACCTCCTCGTACGAGGTGGTGAAGCGCAACCGGCCGGAGTCCAGGGTCTTGCGCAGCAGCTCCGGCAGCCCCGGCTCGAAGAACGGCACCTCGCCGGCGGCCAGCCGGGCGACCTTGGCCTCGTCGACGTCGAGCCCGATCACGTCGTAGCCGAGCTCGGCCATGCACACCGCATGGGTGGCGCCGAGGTATCCGGTGCCGAGCACCGACAGCCGGGGCCGGGCGTCCGGCGATTGACCCAAAGTCATCGCGGCAGCGTACGACACCACGGGTGAGATCCCCGAAAAGTCCCCCGGGCCGGGACCGCAACCGGCCGGTAACGTGGAGGCGTGGATGCCTCCTTCGAGACCTACCGGCTGGCGGAGGAGCACGACATGCTCCGCGCCTCGTTCCGCGAGCTGGCCGAGGACAAGATCGCCCCGCGGGCGGCCGAGACCGACGAGACCGAGCAGTTCCCGTGGGACGTCTACGAGGCGCTGCGCAAGGCCGACCTGCACGCCGTGCACATCCCGGAGGAGTACGGCGGGGCCGGGGCCGACTCGATCGCGACGGTGATCGTCATCGAGGAGGTCGCCCGCGCCTGCGCCTCGTCCTCGCTGATCCCGGCGGTCAACAAGCTCGGCACGATGCCGCTGCTGCTGTCCGCGTCGGAGGAGCTGAAGCAGGAGGTGCTGCCGCCCTGCGCCTCCGGCGACGCCATGTTCTCGTACGCGTTGAGCGAGCGGGAGGCCGGTTCCGACGCGGCCGCGATGCGCACCCGCGCGGTCCGCGACGGCGACACCTACGTGCTCAACGGCACCAAGGCCTGGATCACCAACGCCGGCGTCTCGACGTACTACACGGTGATGGCCTCGACCGATCCGGCCAAGGGCGCCAACGGGATCTCGGCGTTCGTGGTGCACAAGGACGACCCGGGCTTCTCGGTCGGCACCAAGGAGCGCAAGCTCGGCATCAAGGGCTCGCCGACGTGCGAGATCCACTTCGAGGACTGCGTGATCCCGGCCTCCCGGATCGTGGGCGCGGAGGGCACCGGGTTCAAGACCGCGCTGCGCACCCTCGACCACACCCGGCTCACGATCGGCGCGCAGGCCGTCGGCATCGCGCAGGGCGCGCTCGACGCCGCCATCGCCTACGTCAAGGAGCGCAAGCAGTTCGGGAAGTCGGTCAGCGACTTCCAGGGCGTGCAGTTCATGCTCGCGGACATGGCGATCCGGACCGAGGCCGCCCGCCAGCAGGTGTACGTGGCGGCCTCGATGGCGGAGCGGGGCGCGCCCGGGCTCACGCTGGCCTCGGCCGCGGCCAAGGTCAACGCGTCCGACACCGCGATGGCGGTGACCACCGACGCGGTCCAGCTCTTCGGCGGCGCCGGCTACACCCGCGACTTCCCGGTCGAGCGGATGATGCGCGACGCCAAGATCACCCAGATCTACGAGGGCACCAACCAGATCAACCGCATGGTCATCGCCCGCCAGCTGCTGCGCTGACCCTCGATTCGGTCGGCGGGGAAGCCCTCACTGGCGCTACGTCTCCGGCGCAGCGACGAAGTGCGCACCCCGACCTCGGGCCGCCGTACCGCGGGTGATCGTCCCCTCGCCCTCCAAGCGGTTGAGCAGGTTCAGTGCCCCTTGCGGGGTCAACCCCGTGATGCCGGCGACGTTGCTGCTGGAGATGCTTCCGGTCGCGGCCAGATACGCCCGGACGAGCCGGTCCGCGCCCGACGCGTCCGGGCGTCGCCAGGTCAGGAGTCCGCGTCGCTTGGCGCGCTCCCATGCCGTCCGGTCCCGAGTGGCGAGGCCCACCACCGCCCGGGAAGCAGTCCAGACACCGGCCCCAGCGGCTCGTAGGACGGGCTCTCCGTCCACCGAGAGCCGTTCGACGACGTCGAGCGCTTCCGTCGCTTCGTCGGGTGGCACCTGCAGCA
>DATINN010000198.1:0-8459 GCA_035474175.1 Mycobacteriales bacterium
ACCCGTACGAGAAGGCGCGGTTGGTCGCGTTGACCCGGCCGCGTCCGGCCGCGCAGCGGGTCGGGCACCCGCACCTGCCGCACGGTCAGCAGGATGCACCCCGAGTGCGCCGGCGGCGGAGACGACCTGGACGAGCAGCCCGTCGTTGCCCAGCCGCTGCATCGGTCCCACGGTCGATCTAAGGTGCCCCCGCCGGCATCGGGCATCCAGGCAGTCGCACCCCGCCGGCGCACACTCCGTCGTAGGCGGGGTCAGACACCGGGTCGGGCACGGATTCGCACACTGGGAGCGACCGGTTCGGCCCGGTCAGCGCCCCGGCGACCACTCGCTGTGATCACACCTGTCCGGACAGATTCCGGGACAGGCGATCTGGGCCGATCGTTTTGCCGGGTACGGCCCTGATTGCGCATCCTTACCGGTGACCGGCCCGGAAGGAGAGGCGTCACCGGTGACCGGCCCGGAAGGAGAGGCGTCCATGCGCGCGGTCATGAGCTCGCCGCTCCTGGCGACGGCACCCGGCTCGGACAAGCCGGTCCCGCTGGTGGCGTGGACGGCGACCGTGGTGCGGATCCTGGTCGCCGGGATCTGGGTCTGGGCTGCGATCCCGAAGCTGGAGAGCCCGGCCGGCTCGGCTGCGGCCGTGCGCGCCTTCCAGCTGTTCCCGGAGTGGCTGGTCACGACCATCGGCTACGGCCTGCCGTTCGTCGGGGCCGGGCTCGCGGTGCTGCTCGCGTCCGGGCTGGCGATCCGGCTGGCCGCGGCCGTGTCCGCGGTGCTGATCGCGACCTTCGCCGTCGGCGTCGCCACCGCGGCCGCCCGCGACCTCGACATCCTCTGCGGGTTCCTGGACGTCGGCGGGACCCTCCCGTTCGGACAGACCGCGCCCTTCGTGCCGGAGATCGTCCGGGACGACGCCCTGCTGCTGGCGCTGGGCTTCCTGGTCTGGGCCGGCTCCAGCCGCTTCGCGCTGGACAACGTGCTGCGGCGGCCGCGGACCGAGCCGGTGGTGGCCGCCGCCGCCCGCGGCGACTGGCTCGCGACCGAGCTGCTGGCCGAGCAGCGCTACGAGGCAGCCTGGCGGATCCGGGTCGCCTCGGCGAGCTGCCTCGCCGGGCTGGCCGCGCTGCTCGTGCTCGGCCTGGTGATCCAGGGCTCGCGTGCCGGCTGACCGCTGGGCGGCGCTGGCCAAGGAGCTGGCCGCGCCCGGGAACCCGCCCGGCTCCGCCGCCGCGGTGCTGCTGGACGGCGAGGTGATGCGCACCGCGGCGGCCGGGGTGCTGCGGGTCGGCTCGCCCGCGGCGGTCGGCCCGGACACCGTCTTCGCGCTGATGTCGATGACCAAGGCGGTCACCGCCGTGGCCGCGCTGGCGCTGGTCGAGCAGGGCGCGGTGGCCCTCGACGACCCGGTGTCGCGGCACCTGCCGGCGTTCGGGCGGATGCGGGTGGGCGGCCGGCCGGCGGCCGAGCCGATGCTGGTCCGGCACCTGTTCACGCACACCTCCGGCCTGCTGCGCGGCAACGGGACGCACCCGGTCGAGGACGCGTACGGGGACGTGGGGCTGCGGCCGGGGCAGCCGGCCGACTACACGCTGGCCGAGTTCTGCGACCGGCTGGCCACGGTCGAGCTGGCCTTCGAGCCCGGGACCGCGTTCGCGTACGGCTACTCCACCGACGTGCTCGGGCGGGTGCTGGAGGTGGCGGCCGGGGCGCCGCTGGACGAGGTCTTCGACCAGCTCGTGCTGGGGCCGCTGGGCCTGGCCGACACCGGGTTCTTCGCCGCCGACGCAGCCCGGGTCGCGATCCTGCACACCCGCGACGTCCCGCTGGACGACTGGGACGTCCCGGTGGCGCGGCCGGCGATGCTCTCCGGCGGGGCCGGGCTGCTGTCCACGGTCGTGGACTACGCGCGGTTCGCGGCCATGCTCTCCCGCGGCGGCACCCTGGACGGCGTCCGGGTGCTGAGCCCCGAGTCGGTGGCGGACATGCGGCGCAACCAGCTGCCCGGCGGCGGCACCATCCCGGCGCTGTCGGCGATCGGGCCGGAGGCCGGCACCGGCGACCCGCCCGGGACGTACACGGGGATCGGGCACGGGCTGGGGGTCGCGGTCGACGAGCACGGCGCGCACCCGGGCGAGTACGGCTGGAGCGGCGCGTCCGGCTCGCTGTTCTTCGTCGACCCGGTCGGCGGGCTGGCCCTCGTCGTGCTGGCCAACCGGTTCGGCCCCGGCAACGCCGCCTGGCGCAACCGCCTGCGCACCCTGGCCTACCGCGACCGCCCGGCGGCCACCCCGGACGTGGCAGACTGACCGGCCCCGACGCCTCCGGGAGGGCAGCGCTGCGATGGACGCCACACCACTGGCCGGACGGGTCGCGCTGGTGGCCGGGGCGACCCGCGGCGCCGGCCGGGCCATCGCGGTCGAGCTGGCCCGCGCCGGCGCGCACGTCTACGCCACCGGCCGCAGCAGCCGCAGCGCCGGCCGGTCCGAGATCGGCCGGCCGGAGACGATCGAGGACACCGGCGACCTGATCGCGGCCGCCGGCGGCACCGGCACCGCGCTCGTCGTGGACCACGAGCAGCCCGACGCCGTGCGGGACCTGGTGGCCCGGATCGAGTCCGAGACCGGGCGGCTCGACGTGCTCGTCAACGACATCTTCGGCGGCGACCGCTACATGCAGTGGCACAAGCCGCTGTGGGAGCACGACCTGGCCGGCGGGCTGCGCATGCTCCGGATGGGCCTCGACACCCACCTGATCACCGCCGCGCTCGCCCTGCCGCTGCTGCTCCGGACCGGGCCGGGGCTGCTGGTCGAGATGACCGACGGGACGGCCGCGGTCAACGCCCGCTACCGCAACGGGGTCGGCTTCTTCTACGACTTCGTCAAGGCCGGCGTGGGCCGCATCGTCACCAGCCTCGCCGTCGAGCTGGCCGGCACGCCGGTCACCGCCCTCGGCGTCACCCCGGGCTGGCTGCGCTCGGAGCAGATGCTGGAGGGCTTCGGGGTGACCGAGGCGACCTGGCGGGACGCCTGCGCGGCCCAGCCCGGGTTCGCGATCTCCGAGTCACCCACGTACGTGGCCCGCGGCGTCGCCGCCCTCGCCGCCGACGACGGCGCGCGCCGGCTGGCCGGGCAGGTGCTGTCCTCGTGGCAGCTCTCGGAGGCGTACGGCGTGACCGACACCGACGGCTCCCGCCCGGACGCCTGGGGCCTGATCGAGGACCACGGCATGGACACCGGCGAGCTCGACCCCGCGCTGGTCGAGTCCTACCGGCACTAGCCGGACGCGGCCGTTCAGCCGGGCCGTTCAGCCGGGCCGTTCAGCCGGGCCGGCGGTCGCGTTCGGGGGCGGGGCGCACCGCGTACGGTGGCTCGGTGCGCAGATCGGTGGCCGTGGACGCGCTGCGCGGCGTGGCCGTGCTGCTGGTCCTGCTCCACCACCTCGACATCGGCGTGCTGGTCGGCGGGTCGGTGTGGCTGCTGCCGGTGAAGCTGCTGCACGAGGCCGGCTTCCTCGGGGTGTCGCTGTTCCTGGTGCTGTCCGGGTTCTCGATCCACCTGCGGGTGGCCTCGGGTGGGTCGTTCGCGGCCCGGCCGTTCCTGCTCCGGCGGTTCGTCCGGCTGCAGCCGACGTACTACGTCGCGCTCGGCGCCGCCCTGCTGCTGGCCGCGGTGGCCGTGGTCGCCGGGCAGCCGTGGCCGCAGCCGCGCTGGGGCCTGCCCGGCACGCCGATCCCGGTCTGGGCGCTGCTGCTGACCCACCTCAGCGTGCTGGCCGGCACGATCGTCCCGCCGGGCTGGCTGTCGATCACCTGGAGCCTGGCCCTGGAGGAGCAGATCTACCTGCTCTACGCGGCCGTCGTGGGCCGGCTGCGCCGGGTGCCGGCCTGGCGCTGGCTGCTGGCCGCGCTGGCGGCCTGCCTGGCCTACCGGCTGGCGGCCGAGCTGGTGCTGCCGAGCGTGCCCAAGAGCTTCCCGCCCGGGGACGGGCGCTGGTCCTGGGCCGCGACGGCGGCGTTCCAGCAGGTGCCGGCGCGGATGGCGGAGTGGTTCACCGGGGCGCTGATCGCCCAGTGGTGGGCCGGCACGCAGCGGCTGCCGCGGGCGCTGAGCGGGCGGGCGTCCGTGCCGGCCCTCGCCGCGGCCGCGCTGGGCGTGCTGCTGCTGATGTTCACCCACCGGGCCGGGTGGACGACCCTGGCCGGGCACCGGTTCGCGTTCACCGACGTGCTGTTCGACCCCTGGGCCGGGCTCGCGTTCGGCGCGCTGCTGGTGTGCTGCCTGGCCGGGGAGCGCCGGGCCGAGCGGCCGGGGGCGACCGCGACCGGCCTGGCCTGGCTGGGCGAGCGGTCCTACTCGATGTACCTGGCCCACGCCCCGATCGTCGGCACCACGTTCGCCCTGGCCGGCGGCCTGCTGGGGACGGTGCCGGGGCGGCTGGCGGTGTGCGGCCTCGCGGTCGCGCTGTCGGTCGCCGGCACGGTGCTGCTCTACCGGTACGTCGAGGCGCCCTGCACCGCCCGGTCGAAGCGGGTCGGCGTCCGGACGCCGGTCGCCGTGGGGTGACGGCGGGCGGCCGGGCCCGCGGTGTACGTTCCGCCGGGTGGGGGTGGAGCACGACCGGGCCGTGGCCAAGCTGCAGGCGCTGGTGCGCATCCCGACCGTCAGCCACCGCGACCCGGCGCTGGTCGACACGACCGCCTTCGACCGGCTGCTGCACGAGCTGGAGCGGCAGTTCCCGCTGCTGCACGAGCGGCTGGAGCTGACCCGGGTCGGGACCCACGGCCTGCTCTTCCGCTGGCCCGGTGCCAGCCCCGAGCGGCCGGTCGTGCTGATGGCGCACCTCGACGTCGTCCCGGTCGAGGGCAACTGGCAGCACCCGCCCTTCGGTGGTGACATCGCCGGCGGCAGCATCTGGGGCCGCGGCACCCTGGACGACAAGGGCTGCGTCGCCGCCATCGCCGAGGCCGTGGAGACCCTGCTCGCGGCCGGCCACGCGCCGGCCCGGGACGTCTGGCTGTCCTTCGGCTGCGACGAGGAGGTGTCCGGCTCGGCCGCGCGGCTGGCCGTGGACGAGCTGGAGCGCCGCGGCGTCCGGCCCTGGTTCGTGCTGGACGAGGGCGGTGCCGTCGCGGCGGAGGCGTTCCCCGGGGTGGCCGCGCCGGTCGGCGTGATCGGCGTGACCGAGAAGGGCGTGACGTCGGTCGAGCTGCGGGTCACCGGGCGCGGCGGGCACGCCGCCACCCCGGCCCGCAACGGCCCGACGGCCCGGCTGGCCCGGGCCATCGGCCGGATCGACCGGTCGCCGATGGCCGGGCGGGTCCCGGAGCCGACGGTCGAGCTGCTGCGCCGGCTGGCCCCGCACGCGCCGCTGCCGCTCCGCGCGGTGCTGCGGGCCGGTCCGCGGCTGCTGGCCCGGGTGCTGGTCGCGGCCGGGCCGGAGTCGGCCGCGATGGCGCGGACGACGTTCGCGGTCACCACGCTGTCCGGCAGCCCGGCGCTCAACGTGGTCGCCGCGACGGCGCGGGCCGGCGTCAACATCCGGGTGCTGGTCGGCGACACCGTCGACGGCGCGCTGGCCCACCTGCGCCGGGCGATCGGCGACGAGCGGGTGCGGATCGACGTGGTCGAGCGCAGCGAGCCCAGCCCGGTGTCGCCCCGGGACGAGGCGTTCGCGCTGCTGGAGGCCACGATCGGGGCCGTCTTCCCGGACGCCGTGCCGGCGCCGTACGTGCTGATGGCCGCGACGGACTCGCGCTTCTTCACCCGGATCTGCGCGCGGGTCTACCGGTTCGCTCCGTTCCGGATGACCAAGGCGCAGCGGGAGTCGATCCACTCCGTCGACGAGCACCTCGGGGTGGCCGCGTTCCTGGACGGGATCCGCTGGTACCGGCGCCTGATCGAGAGCCTGTGAGGACGCGCGGCCTGGCCGCCGTCGTCGGCTTCCTGGTCTGCGTCGAGCTGGCCAGCGGCGTCCTGCAGGGCTACTACACGCCGATCTTCAGCGACATCGCCGACCACCTGCGGATCGCCGACGCCGACGTGATGGCCGGGCTGGTGGCGATCCGGCTCTCCGGGCCGGGCAGCGTGCCGGCCTGGGCGCTGGTGCTGGCCGGGCTGGCCGCCCTGGTGCCGTTCGCGCGGCACGAGTCGGGGCTGGCCGACCCGCTCGTGGACGTGCGGTTGTTGCGTACGCCCGGGCAGTGGCCGGTGCAGCTGACCGCGTTCCTGTTCGGGGTGTCGGTGCTGGGGGCGCAGATCCCGCTGTCGACGTTCGCGCGGACGGACCCGGACGTGGCCGGCTACGGGCTCGGCGCCGACGCCGGCTTCGTCTCCACGCTCGTCGGCCTGTACGTGATCTTCCTGGCCATCGGCGCGTTCACGCTGCCGCTGACGTCGCGGCTGCTCGGCCCGCGGAACGCGCTGGTCGGCTCCTGCCTGCTCGTCGCCCTCGGGTACGCCCTGTGGCTGCCGTTCCACGACACCACCGGGCAGGCGCTGCTCAACATGGCGATCGCCGGGCTCGGGTCCGGGGCGCTGGTCGCCGCGCTGCCGGCCACCGCCGCGGCCGCCGCGCCGGCGAACCGGACCGGCTTCGCCACCGGCATGACCAACGCGACCAAGACCGTCGGCGGCGCGCTGGCCTCGTCCGTCTTCGCGATCGCGCTCGCGTCCACCGGGTCGATCGCCGACCCGGCCGAGGGGCACGCGCCGCTGTCCGGCTACCTGACCGTGTGGTCCCTCTGCGCGATCGCCGCCCTGCTGGCCGCGGCCGCCCTGCTCGCCCTCCCCACCGCCGTGCGGACGCCGGTCCGGCCGGGCTAGCAGCGCCGGGTTGGGTCTGTCCGGGGCGTGGGTAGCGTCAGGGCATGGTGCGGAGGTGGACGGCGGCGGCCGTGGTCCTGGTCGGGCTGCTGGCCGGGTGCTCGTCGGCCACGGATGGGCGGGGCGCGCCGGAGGGGGCGCCGACCTCGACGCCGGAGGGACTGCCGGTGCCGAGCGACCCGGTCGAGCCGACCACGCCGGCCGGGACGACCCCGGCCGGCACCACACCGGCGGGGACCACGCCGGCGGGCACCACGCCGGCGCCGGCGACCAGCCCGGCCGGGCGGCCCTGCCCGGCCGACGTCACCCGGACGCTGCCCGGCGGCGGGCCGGCCACGCTGGTCGCCGGCTACGGGACCACGCGCTTCCGGCTGTTCTTCTGCCGCAGCGACCGCGGGCTCTACTACCGCGGGATCAGCCGGGCCGACCCGTCCCGGGCGACCACGCTGCCGGCCCGGACCGTGTCCGGCGGGTACGAGGCCGTCGGCACGGAGAACGGCGACACCTTCGTCTACCGGGTCGCCCAGCGCCGGCTGAGCGTGACCAAGAACGGGAAGCCGCTGTTCACCGACCCCGTCACCTCGACGCTGTGAGCGGCGCTACCGTGCGGCGATGAGCGCGTACGTGATCGTCGAGACCGATGTCACCGACCCCGAGCAGTACGAGCGGTACAAGGCGGCGTCGCCGGGTGCGATCGCGGCCGGCGGCGGTCGGTTCCTGGCCCGCGGCGGCGAGCTGGACGTGCTGGAGGGCGACTGGCGGCCGAGCCGGCTGGTCGTGCTGGAGTTCGCGGACCTCGCCGCCGCCCGCGACTGGTACGAGTCCGAGGTCTACCAGCAAGCCAAGTCGCTGCGCGACGGCGCCGCCCGGTTGCGCATGGTCGCCGTCGAAGGCGCGCCCGGCTGACGGGCCGGGCTGAGCGGGCCGGGCTAGCGGTGGCGGCCCGGGGTGCCGGGCGGGCGGTGCACGGGGCGGCACAGGTGCACGGTGGCCAGCGTGGTCACCGCGACCGCGGCGGTGATGGCGAGCGCGCCGAGCAGCTTCTCCCGGCCGGACAGCCCGGTGGAGACCAGCACGGCGCCGGCCGACAGCAGCAGGACCAGCACCCACACCAGCGCCAGGTACGCCAGGTGGTGGGCGGCGTTGAGCCGCGCGCGAGGGCGCTGCCGTACGTCCGTCACGACTCTGAGGGTGCGCTCTTTCCGGCCGGTTGAAAAGAGGCCACGGCGTCGGAAGCAGGCCGGCCGACCGCGCCAGGAGCGGGCGCCGCCGCACTGGGCCGAACGGGGTGCACGAAGCTGGTCCGGATGGGTTGACATCGACAGGGCCGTCCCCGACGCTGGCCACACGGCGGTGCGGGACGTTCCCGCGGCGGCTCCGCCCCGGACGTCGAGGAGCCGCATCATGACCGCCTCCCCACGCCGCCTGCTCGCGGTGCTCGCCGCGACCGCGGCGGCCGTCACCGTCAGCACCGCCACCCTCGGCTCCCCCGCGGGCGCGGCACCCGACCCGGCCGCGGCAGCCGGCGCGGGACCGGCCGCGGCCCGGGTCGCCGCACCGGGCGCGGCGCCGGCCGCGGCACCCGGCGCAGCCTCAGCCGCCGCACCGGCGGCGGTGGGACCGCTGACCTGGTCGGAC
>DATINN010000199.1:0-3312 GCA_035474175.1 Mycobacteriales bacterium
AGCACCACGCCGCCGCGGGCGGACCGGACGACCGCGCCCGGCGCGACCACCGAGGTCCGCACCTTCGTCGACCAGATCGTGGCCGCCGACCGGCGGGCCAAGGTCGCGGTCGTCGGTGACCTCAACGACTTCGACTTCTCCAACACCGTCAACACGCTCACCTCGACCGGCTCGCTGGTCGACCTGCCCCGGACGCTGCCGCAGGCCGAGCGCTACACGTACGTCTTCCAGGGCAACTCCGAGGTGCTGGACCACATCCTGCTGTCCAAGGGCCTGGCGTACGCGGTGCCGGCGCTCAACCTGGTGCCGCTGTTCGACTACGACGCGGTGCACGTGAACGCGGAGTTCAACGACCAGCTCAGCGATCACGACCCGCAGGTGGTGCGGCTGCTCGTCGTCCCGTAACCGAGCCGAGTCGTCCGGAAGGGCCCGTCACCGGTGGCGGGCCCTTCCGCCACGTCCGGGCCGGCTTCGCTATTCTCAGGGCTGACACAGGCGCGGAGGGTCGCTGATGCCGCCACCGGTGCGCCTCGTCCTGGCGGAGATGACCGCCGGGGCCGGGCTGGTGCTGGGCATGCTGCTGCTCGCGGTCGCGGTGGCCGGCGGGCTGGCCATGGTGCCGCCGGAGGCGGGACCGAGCTGGTCCAACCCGTTCAACCTGGCGCTGACCGGGCTGATGGTCGTCGGCCCGCTGTGCGCCGGCGGGGTGGCCTGGCTGGTCCGGGACTACCGGGTGCGCGGGATCGGCGCGCTGGCCGCCAGCACCAACCGCGGCACCGCCGGCGGCGCGCTCCCCCGGCTCGCCGCCGCCTGCGCCTGGGCCGGGCTGGCCTACCTGGTCCTGCTGGGCCTGTTCACCGCGCGCACCGCGCACCGCGGGGCCCCGGCCGGCGCGCCGCTGCTGCTGGCGCTGCTGGCGGCCGGCTTCCTGGCCGCCTGCGCCGCGCTGGGCTGGGCCACCGGCACGCTGTCGGAGGCCAGGGCGGCCGGGCCGCTGCTCGCGGGCGCGCTGTTCACGCTGGTCCGGGTGGGCGCGTCGGGCGACGGCTGGGCCCGCCCGCTGGTCCCCGTCAACCCCGACCTGGTCTACCGGCCGTTCCTGCAGCCGCACGTCCGGCTGGTGTGGATCCAGGTCGTGGTGCTGGCGGCGATCACCGCGCTCGGGCTCAGCGTGCTGCTCGGCCGCGGCCGCCGCCGCCGGCTGACCGGGCTGGCCGGGGCGGTGGTGCTGGCCGCGGCGGTGTTCGCGCTGTCCCGGACCGACCCGGCGCCGACCGAGATCCGCGGCGCCCCGGCCCACCCGGTCTGCGCCGGCGACCCGGTGCCGGTCTGCCTGCGGCCGGAGAACGCCGAGCTGCTGCCGGGCTCGGAGCGGGCGCTGGCGGCGGCGTCGGCCGCGCTCGCGCCGTACCTGGCGGTGCCGGTGCGGTTCAGCGAGCCCGGGATCGAGCGGCGGGTCGCGTCCGGGCCGGGGATCTACGTCCCGCCGGCCGGGCCCGGCGACCCGCTGGCGTTCCAGGCCGCGGCGCTGGCCGCGATCCTGCCGCCGCCGTGCCCGCCGCCCTCCCGGCACGGGCCCGCCGCCATGTCGTACGGGGACCTGATGACCTGGGCCGAGGCCCGGGTCAACGGCCGGGCCGGCGTCCCGCCGTACGCGCTGGGGCGGGTCGCGCCGGTGCTCGGGATGGACCTGGACCGGCAGCGGTCCTGGGTGCGGCGCCACCTGGCGACGAGCTGTGCCGGCTGACCCCGCGCCGCTGCTGCCGCCGCTGGTCACGGCCCGGCACGCGGCCTGCCGCCACGACCGGCACCGCGGCCTGCTCGACGCCGACTTCACCGCGGCCGGGCGGGCGCTCGGCGTGCTCGGGCCGCCCCGGTCCGGCAAGTCCACCCTGCTGGCGCTGCTGACCGGGTCCCGGCGGCCGACCGGTGGGTCGCTGCGGGTGACCGGCCTGGACCCGGCGCTGCCGGCCGAGCGGCGGCGGCTGCGGGAGGTCATCGGCTACGTGCCGGAGGCGATGACGGTGCCCCCGGCGTGCACGGTCGGGCAGTTCCTGCGCTACGTCGGCTGGCTGCGCGGGGTGCCGGCGGCCCAGCTGCCGGCCGCCATCGCCGACAGCCTGCTGGTCACCGACCTGACCGAGCTGCGGGACCGGCCGGTGCGGACGCTGAGCACGGGCATGCGGCAGCGGGTGCTGCTGGCCCAGGCGCTGGTCAACCGGCCGTCGGTGGTGGTGCTGGACTCGCCGACGGTGATGCTCGACCCCGAGCAGCGGTCCCGGTTCCTGGCCCGGCTGGTGTCGCTGCGCGGCCGGTGCGCGGTCGTGCTGGCCACGCCGCTGGTGCAGAGCGTGGCCGCGGTCTGCGACGAGGTCGTCGTGCTGGCCGCCGGCCGGACGGTGTTCAGCGGGACGACCACCGACCTGGCCGGCGGCACCGACCTCGCCGACGGCTACCGCCGCGTGCTGGCCGCGGCGCACCGCTGATCGCCGCGCACCGCTGATCGCGGCGCACCGCTGACCGCCGCGCACCGCTGACCGCCGCTCACGCCGCCGGTTCCGCGAGGTAGCAGAACGAGAGGATGGCGGCCGGGGCGGCCGACCGGTGCGGCGGCCGGGCGTGCGGGATCACCGGCCCGCGGACGAGCAGCACGTCGCCCACCGACCAGGTCAGCGGCACCGGCCCGGGCGGGTATCCGTCGTACCGGCGGGAGATGTCCAGGAGCTCGGCCGGGTCGTGGTCGAGCAGCCGCGGCCAGGCGTACAGCGGGCCGGTGTCCGGGGTGAGCTTGACCAGCGTCGCGGCGGTGCAGTCCTGCTGGTCCTGGTGGAGGCTGATGAACTCGCCGGCCGCGTACGTCTGCATGGCGACCTTGGTCGGGCGGACGGCCCGGCCGAGGAACCCGGCCATCGTCTCGGCCAGCCGGGGATGCCGGTGCAGGGCGGCGAGGTTCCGGTCGGTCACGTCGTAGCGGAACCGGCAGGGCGAGGAGATCCCGGTGCCGCCGTCGATCCGGTAGCCGTCGAACCGGCACTCCTCGTCCCGGCCGCCGCCGGCGGCGACGGCCCCGGCGAAGTAGCCGACCAGGTCGTCCTCGAGCAGTCCGGACAGCCTCCGGACCAGGACGCCGTGGTCGCCGGTCGCGACCAGGTCGGTGCTGGCGATCGCGGTCATCGGGCCTCCTCACCTCGCAGCAGCTCGACGGTCAGCTCGTTGAGCAGGTTCAGCCGGATCCAGCCGTCGTGACCGGTGAGCTGGAAGAACTCCGGTCCCATGGCCGCCACCGGCGGCAGCGGCCGGGCCGGCCGGACG
>DATINN010000200.1:0-2315 GCA_035474175.1 Mycobacteriales bacterium
GTGCGCGAGTCCTGCTTGACCTCGCCGTCCAGCTCGGTGCGCAGGGCCAGGTCGGACGGGTCGAGCACGGTCTCGATCCAGGGCCCGATCGGGCAGAACGAGTCGTGCCCCTTGGCCCGCGTCCACTGCCCGTCGTTGCGCTGCTGGTCGCGCGCGGTGACGTCGTTGGCGACGGTGTAGCCGAGCAGCGCGTCCAGCGCGCGCTCCCGCGGCACCTCGCGGGCACCGAGCGCGCCGATCACGACGGCCAGCTCGCCCTCGAAGTGGACCTCGCCGGAGTCGACCGGGAGCCGGATCGCGTCCCCGGGGCCGATGACCGCGGTCGGCGGCTTGAGGAACAGCAGCGGCGCCGCCGGCGCCTCGCCGCCCATCTCGGCCACGTGCTCGGCGTAGTTCTTGCCGATGCCGACGATCTTGCTCGGCAGCAGCGGGGCCAGCAGCCGCACGTCCGGCAGGGCCCAGCGCTCGCCGGTCAGCTCGATCGGCCCGAACGGGTGCTCGGCGATCGCCGCGATCGTCATCGCGGCGGTGGGAGCACCGGCCTCACCCTCCACTTTTCCGAAGTGGACCTGACCGGCCGGGGTGGCAAATCGAGCGATACGCACGGTGCAGGAGGCTACCCGCCGGGCGCGCCCGGCCCGGGATGGGATACTGGCGCGGTGACGGCGGTTGGGGCGCGGCGGCGCGCGGTGCGGAAGCTGGGGGCGCTGGCCGGCGTCCTGCTGCTGGCGGGCGTGCTGCCCTGGGTGACCGGCGGCGAGCTGCTGATCCGGCTGCTGGCCCTGCCGCTGCTGCTGGCCGGCCTGCTGGTGCTCGGCACCCTGCTGCGGGTGCGGACCGCGCCGGCGCCGTCGGCGCCACCGGTCGAGCGCGGCTGCGACGGCTGCGCCTGCGGGATCTCCGGCGGCTGCGCCGTGCCGGAGCGCTCTTCCGCCGCCGGGTGAGGCGGGTCCGGCGCTGGGCGCCGGTCGCGTACCCGGTCCTGCTCGTCCTGCTGACCCTGCTGCAGGTGGTGGCGCCGCGCCGCAGCGGGCCGCTGGCGCTGGCCCAGGTGTTCGCGCCGTGGCTGGCGCTGCCGCTGCTGTTCCTGCTGCCGTTCGCGCTGGCGCTGCGGGACCGGGTGCTGGCGGGTGCGCTGACCCTGGCCGTGCTGAGCCTCGGCGCGCACCTGGGGCCGGACTGGTCGCCGTCCCGGCAGGCGCCCGCGCCGGGTTCGGTGCCGGTCCGGGTGGTGTCCTGGAACGTGCTGCTCAGCAACCGGACCGCCGACGTGCGGGACGCGGTCCGGGGGTTCGACGCGGACGTGGTCGGGCTGGTCGAGGTGACGCCCCGGCAGGCGGCCCGGCTGCGGGCCGAGCCCCCGGCGTACCGGACCGCGCTGCTGCACCCGGAGGTCGGCCGCGCGCTCTACTCGCGCTACCCGGTGCTGGACTCCGGCGTGGTCGCGGACCCGGCCGGCCGGCCCGGGTCGGCGCTGCTGTGGGCCCGGCTCGACCTCGGTGCCGGCCGGGAGCTGACCGCGGTCGTCGCCCATCCGCTGCCGGCGGAGTCGTCCCTGCCGGCGCTGCGGTACGACGCGGGCCCGCGGGACGCCGAGATCGCGTTCGTGCGGGCGTTCACCGACCGGCAGATCGCGGCCGGGCGCCGGGTGGTGCTGATGGGCGACTTCAACGTCACCGACCGGGAGCCGGGCGGCCGCGAGCTGGCCCGCGGGCTGGCCGACGCGCACGACGCCGGCTGGGGGCCGGACCCGTCCTGGGGGCCGCTGTTCCTGCGCGAGCACGGGATCGCGCTGGTCCGGATCGACCGCATCCTGGGCGGGCCCGGTGTGGTGCCGACCTCGTTCCGTACGGACTGCGCGTTCCACGGCAGCGACCACTGCGCGCTGACCGCCACGGTCGCGGTCGCTCGGTAGCGCCGCCGCAGCGGCCGTCGCTCGGTGGCGCGGCCCTAGTGGCCGTCGCGCTGCCACGGTCGCGGTCGGTCAGTAGAGGCGCACGCCGGTGGGGACGGTGGCACCGACGTCGTGCGGGACGGTGGCGGTCGCGGTATGGCCGCGGTCGTCGGTCAGCCGGACCTGGTACGGGCCGGGGCCGGCACCCTGAGGCGCGATCCAGTATCCGTAGCCGGTCCGCTGCAGGGCCTGGTACGCGCCGCCGATCCGGACCGCGACCGAGGCCAGCGGGTTGCCGGTGCCGATCGGCAGCAGCGCCAGCCAGTATTGCGACGAGCCCTCCTTGACCCGGATCGCGATCGGGCCGGTGGGCGGGTCGAGCACCCGGCGGAACGTGACCGGCACGATCCCGGCCACCGGG
>DATINN010000201.1:0-6403 GCA_035474175.1 Mycobacteriales bacterium
CGGCGACAGCTGGCGCCGGTCCACCGCCGCGGTGGCCGAGATGGTCGCCGAGATCATGGCCGAGCTGCTGGCCGACCCGACGCTGCCGCCGGCGGCGGCGAGCGCGATCGGCCCGGCGTCCCGGCACCGGGCGCTGGTCGAGCTGGCCGGCGAGCGGGTCGACCACGGCCCGTTCCGGTCGCTGGCCGCACTGGTCGAGGCGCGGGTGGACGAGGACTCCGAGCGCCCGGCGGTCGTGCACGCCGGCTCCACCCTGACGTACGGGCGGCTCGACCGGCTGGCCAACGCGTTCGCGGCCGAGCTGGCGGCCGAGGGCGTCGGCGCCGGCGACGTGGTGCCGCTGCTGCTGGGCAACTCGCTGGAGCTGCCGGTCAGCTGCCTGGCCCTGCTCAAGCTGGGGGCCGCGTTCGTGCCGCTGGACCCGCAGTGGCCGGAGCTGCGGCTGACCGCCGCGCTGGAGGTGCTGCGGCCGCCGGTCACGGTGACCGCGGGCGAGCCGGTGCCGGTCGGGCGGGCGCTGACGGTCCGGGTCGCGTCCCTGGTCGAGGAGCCGACCCGGCCCGGGGTCGAGATCGGACCGGACGACCTGGCGTACGGCGTCTTCACCTCCGGCACCACCGGCACCCCGCGCTGCGCGCTGAACACCCACGGCGGGCTGGTCAACCGGCTGCACTTCATGACCCGCTGGTTCGGGACGCCCCCGGAGGGCGGCGAGGTGGTGCTGCAGAACAGCAAGCACACCTTCGACTCCGCGGTCTGGCAGCTGTTCTGGCCGCTGACCACCGGCGGCCGCACGGTCGTGCCGGCCACCGGCGACTTCCTCGACCTGCAGCAGACGGTCGAGACGCTGGCGCTGCACGGGGTGACCGTCACCGACTTCGTGCCGACCACGTTCAACCTGCTGGTCGGCCGGCTGGCCCGGGACCCGCAGGCGCTGTCCCGGGTCTCGGCGCTGCGGCACCTGGTCGTCGGCGGCGAGGAGATCAGCCCCCGGCAGGTGCACCGGCTGCGCGCGCTGCTGCCGGGCCTGCGCGTCTCCAATGCGTACGGGCCGAGCGAGACCACGATCGGGATGGTCTTCCACCCGGTCGCGGCCGAGGACGGCGACGACGTGCCGCTGGGCCGGCCCATCGACAACTGCGCCGCGGTGGTCGTGGACGACGCGCTGCGGCCGCTGCCGATGGGCGCGGTCGGGGAGATCGCCATCGGCGGCGCCTGCGTCGGGGCCGGCTACCTGCGGGCGCCGGAGTCGACGGCGGCCAAGTTCGTGCCCAACCCGTTCGCCGAGGTCGGCGGGGACCGGCTCTACCGCAGCGGCGACCTGGGCTGGTATGACCCGGCCGGCCGGCTGCACTTCGCCGGTCGGACCGACTTCCAGGCCAAGGTCGGCGGCGTCCGGGTCGAGCTGGGCGAGATCCAGGCCGCGGCCCAGAGCCACCCGGGCGTACGGCAGGCGCTGGTGCTGGTGGCCGGCACCGACGCGGCCCAGGGGCTGGCCGTGTTCGCCGCCGCCGACGACGAGCTGACCGAGCAGGACCTGCGCGACCACCTGCGCTCGCTGCTGCCGCGGACCTCGCTGCCCCGGCACGTGGTGCTGCTGCCGGAGCTGCCGCTGGCCGACTCGGCCAAGGTCGACCGGTCGGTGCTGGTCGACCTGCTCGAGGTCCGGCTGGCCCAGGCGGCCACGATCGGCGCCGACGCCGGGCCGACCGACGCCGACGGGGTGCTCAGCGCGTTCCGGCTGGCGCTGGCCGACCCGGCGCTGGCCGCCGACGCCGACTTCCTGGCCGCCGGCGGCGACTCGCTGCGGGCGGTGTCGCTGGTCGGTGCGCTGCGGGCCAGCCTGGGCGTGGACGTCGGCGTGCAGGACCTGCTGGAGCACCCGACGGCCGAGGCGATGATCGGCTTCATCGAGCGGCAGCGGACCGAGACCGACGTGCCGCCGGACGTGCAGGCGGCGATGGACGCGGACACGCTGGCCCCGCTGCCGGTGCCGCTGCTGCCGGCGGCCGAGCGGGCCGCGCCGGAGCGGGTGCTGCTGACCGGGGCGACCGGCTTCGTCGGCGCGCAGCTGGCGTACGAGCTGCTGACCGGGACCGGGGCCGACGTGCTGTGCCTGGTCCGGGCCTTCGACGACCAGGACGCCCGGGACCGGCTGGTGGCCACGCTGGCCGTGCGCGGGCTGTGGCGGGACGAGTGGTCGGGCCGGCTGGTCGCGGTGGCCGGCGGGCTGGACCAGCCCGGCCTCGGCCTGGACCGGGAGGCCTGGGACCGGCTGGCCGAGGCCGACGCGATCCTGCACTGCGGGGCCCGGGTCAACTTCCTCTACGACTACCGCGCCCACCGCGGGCCCAACGTGCTCGCCACCGACGCGCTGCTGCGGCTGGCCCAGCAGGGCCGGCCGGCGCCGCTGGTGCACCTGTCCACGCTGGGCGTGCTGGACCGGGACGCGGCCCTGCACGACGAGCCCACGCCCGAGGACGTCGACCTGGAGCGGATCGTGCCGCCGGAGAGCGGCTACAGCCAGTCCAAGTGGGTGGCCGAGCGGCGGCTGACCCGGGCCCGCGGCGCCGGGGCGACGCTGACCATGCTGCGGCTGGGCGAGGTCATGCCGGCCACCGGCGGGGCGGCCAACCCGCGGGCGCTGACCCACCTGCTGCTGACCGCGTTCGCCCGGCTGGGAGCCTGCCCGGACATCCAGCTGTGGACGGACTACACGCCGGTCGACTGGGCGGCCAAGGTGTGCGTGGCGGCGCTGTCCGACCCGGCCGCCCGCGGGCGGGACCTGCACGTGTTCCACCCCAAGCCGGTGTCGCTGACCGACGTGCTGCCGCAGGCCGGGATCGCGCTGGACCGGCTGCCGGTGGCCGAGTTCCGGCGCCGGGTCGAGGCCGGCACCGGGCCGGAGCTGCACACCCTGGCCGGGCTGCTGCGCGGGCTGCCGGACGACGGGCTGGACCGGCTGGTGGTCGACAATCCGCGATTGTTCCTGGCCGACGCCGGGGTGAGACTGGCCGAGCAGGCCGGGCTGCCGCCCGCGGACCTCGGTCCGGCGATGCGCGGCTACGTGCAGTGGCTGATGGCCCAGGCGTCCGAGGCGGAGGAGTAGGCGTGCGCGAGCGGGAGATGGGGCGGCTCGGCTGGCGGGTCGGGGACGTGGGCTACGGCATGTGGGGCATCGCCGGCGGCAGCGGCGGTTTCGTCGACGCCGACCTGACGGTCGCGCCCGACTGCCTCGACCTGGCCGTCGACCTCGGCTGCACGTTCTTCGACACGGCCGCGTCGTACGGGCGGGGCGTCAGCGAGCTGCTGCTGGGCCGGCTGCTGCGCACGACCGCCCGCGAGCACCCCGACCGTCGCGTGTGGACGGCCACCAAGGTGCCGCCGAAGAACCAGGAGTGGCCGCCGCGCCCCGGCGACACCCTGGCCGACGTCTTCCCGCCCGAGCACGTGCGGGAGTGGACCCGGCGCAGCCTGGACAACCTCGGCGTCGAGAAGGTCGACCTGCTGCAGTTCCACGTCTGGGAGGACCGCTGGGCCGCCGACCCGTCCTGGCAGCAGGTCGTGGCCGACCTCAAGGCCGAGGGGCTGATCGGCGGCTTCGGGCTGTCGGTCAACCGCTGGGAGCCCGCCAACTGCCTGGCCGCCCTGGACACCGGCCTGGTCGACGCGGTCCAGGTCATCTACAACGTCTTCGACCAGGCGCCGGAGGACGAGCTGTTCCCGCGCTGCCAGGCCGACGGCATCGCCGTCATCGCCCGGGTCCCGTACGACGAGGGCTCGCTGACCGGCACCCTGACCCGGGACAGCAGCTGGCCCGCGGGCGACTTCCGCAACACCTACTTCGGCCGGGAAAACCTGGGCCCGACCGTGGACCGGGTCGAGGCGCTGCAGAAGGTCGTGCCGGACGGGATGACGCTGCCGGAGCTGGCGCTGCGGTTCGTGCTGCACCACCCGGCCGTCAGCGTGGTCATCCCGGGGATGCGCAGCCCCGGGCACGTCCGGGCCAACCTGGCCGCCTCGGACGCGCCGCCGCTGCCGGACGCGCTGATCGAGGAGCTGCGCGGGCACCGCTGGGACCGGACCCCGACGGCCTGGTCGGGATGAGCCCGATCTGGCTGTGGGCCCACCCGCGCTCCCGCTCGACCGCCCTGGAACGGATGATGATGGAGCGCGGCGACGTGACCGTGCTGCACGAGCCGCTGGTCTCGGTCCTCGACGACGGGCGGGTGTCCATTGCGGACGGTCCGGTGCTGCGCTCGGTCGCCGAGGTCGTCGAGTATGCCAAGTCCCTGCCGGGCCCGGTGTTCGCGAAGGACACCACCGAGCACCGCTACACCGACCACCTGACCCCGGAGCTGGCCGCCGGCATCACCCACACGTTCGTGGTCCGGGAGCCGTCCGCGGCCATCGCCTCGCACGTCGCGGTCAAGCCGGAGGCGTCCCGCTCCGACATCGGCTACGAGAACCAGTGGCTGCTGTTCGAGCTGGCCCGGGAGCTGACCGGCGAGGTCCCGGTGGTGCTCGACTCCGACCTGCTGGTGCTGGACCCGGAGGCGGCGGTCGCGGCCTACTGCGCGGCGATCGGGCTGCCCTACCGGCCCGAGGCGATGCGGTGGCAGGCCGGCGACCGGCCCGAGTGGGAGCACAACGCGCGCTGGCACGTCACCGCCGGGCGCACCAGCGGCTTCCTGACCGCGCCGCCGCGGCCGGTCGAGCTGGCCGGCCACCTGCGCGACTACCTCGACTTCCACCGGCCGTTCTACGACCGGATGCTCGCCCACGCCCTGCCCATCCCCCGCACGGAGGCGTCCCGATGACCGAGTCCCCCGGACAGGCGTTCTACAAGGCGTACACGGACGACCCGGCGGGTGCGCGGGTCAGCTTCGACTACACGATCACCGAGGCGTTCATGCCGACCAAGGAGCGGCCGCGGGTGACCGTGCGCAACCTGCTCAAGGTCCGGCCGGCCGCCGACACCACCCACTTCTGGCAGGAGCGACGGCCGCCGCGGTCCTCGACGGCGGGCGTGGCGAAGGCGCAGCTGCGCCAGGAGGCCACGTTCGTGTCCGGGATGGCCTCGGCCGGTCTGCACCCGGTACGGGCCTGGGTCCGGATCCCGGACGGCCTGGCCGACGACCCCGACGCCTTCGCCGAGTTCATCGACTACCGGCTGCTGGTGCGGCTGGCCACGGCCGAGAACCAGGCCCTGACCCTGGGCGAGCACGGCATCCTCAACCACCCCGACCTGACCCGGATGCCGTACCGGGGCGACTTCGTCGCCGGCGTCCTGGCCGCCTGCAACGAGATCGAGCAGAACGGCGCGACGGCGCACGCGATGATCGTCAACCCGTACGACTGGTGGTATTCGATGGTGGGCAAGGGCGTGCTGGCCGAGCTGACGGCCAACGGCACGCTGATCAGCCGGACCCGGATGATCGCGCCCGGGCACGCGCTGGTCGGCGACTTCGCCGTCGCGGCCCGGCTGCTGGACGGCGGCCGCTCGGAGATCCGGGTCGAGGAGCCGCCGCCGGGGACGTTCGCGACGCCGGGGCCGGCCGTGGTGGCGGAGGTCTGGGAGGGGCTGGCGATGCACCTGCCCACCCACTTCTTCTACATGACCCCGGTGGTGGACGAGGGGTGGACGCCGCGGTGAGCTCAGGGTCAGCCAACCGGCGGACGACCAAGAAACCAGAGGACACCGGTCTCCGGTTCTTCCGGCCGTTCCTGCCGCTGTTCGCGACGATCTTCTTCTGCCTGCTCTCGGTGGGGGCGTCGCTGGCGACGCTGCCGTTCTACGTCACCGACGAGCTCGGCGGCGGCAACCTGGCCGTCGGCTTCGTGGTCGCGACGATCGCGGTGGCGGCGATCGTGGCCCGGCCGATCGCCGGCCGGCTGGCCGACAGCCGCGGCTACAAGCCGATCCTGATGACCGGCGCGCTGGCCTGCTCGGCCGCGGGCGCGCTCTACTACGCCTCCCTGCACGTCGCCGTGCTGGTGCCGGTCCGGCTGGTGCACGGCATCGGCGAGGCCGCGGTCTACACCGCCGGCGCGGCCTGGCTGGTCGCGATCTGCCCGCCGGCCCGGCGCGGCCGGGTCGTCGGGCTCTACGGCACCGCGATGTGGCTCGGCATCACCCTCGGCGCGCTGGCCGGGGAGCTGCTGCGGGACGGCATCGGCTTCCGCGCGGTCTGGGCCTTCTGCATCCTGATGCCGCTGGTCGGGCTGGCCTTCGCGGCCTCGACGCCGCCGCCGGAGCAGGGCGGCGGGGCGGCCAAGCCGGTGCTGGTCCCGCGCGGCGCGGTGGTGCCGGGGATCGCGCTGTCGCTGGCCTCCCTCGGATACGGCGCGCTGGCCGCGTTCGTGGCCCTGCACCTGCAGCACAAGGGGATCTCCGGCGGGA
>DATINN010000202.1:0-4431 GCA_035474175.1 Mycobacteriales bacterium
TGGAGAGACAAGGTTGACAGGTCGATGGGGGAAAGAACATGTGCTCGCACCAATGTGTTCGGCCCATTCCTTTTGGCCGCGGGATCAGGTAAAAGGGCGTCTGTTAGAACTCAGTACGGGCTGTGCGGAATGGCGACGCCAGTAATCCAATAGCGGCGAGTGCGACGCCCCCGGCCGCCACCCAGAGGGCCAAACGGAAACCGGCCGAGTCCGCGAGAAGGCCGCCGAGCGGGGCGCCGATGACCACCGCGGTCCGGTTGAGGGACCGCATCGTCGCGTTCATCCGGGCCTGCAGCCGGTCCGGGGTGATCGCCTGCCGGTAGGACAGCTCGAGCGGGCTGGACAGGCCGAGCCCGAAGCCGTTGAGGAACTGCCCGACCCCGGCGATCAGCAGGCCGCCGGCCGGCGTCACCGCGAGCACGGCGATCCCGGCCGCGTCCAGCAGCCAGGCGCCCGGGATCACCCGCCCGGGCCGCCGGCCGAGCCGCTCGGACAGCCCGCTGCCGAGCAGCCCGCCGACCCCGCCGCAGGCCAGCGTGAGACCGAGACCCAGCGAGCTGAAGTGCAGCTCCCGGATCCCGTACGGGACGTAGACGGCGCTGAGCACCGCGTAGAACAACGTCCAGCCGTGCGTGATGAGGGAGAGCGGGCGGAGCATCCGGTGCCCGTACACCCAGGCCAGACCCTCGCGGATCTCCTGCCAGAGCGGTCCGCGGGTCGGTGGGGGCGGGTCGGTGACGACGACCCGGGCCGTCAGCAGCCCGGAGACCACGTAGGAACCGGCGTCGACGAGCACGGCCGCGGGCGCCCCGAGCCACGTGACCAGACCACCGGCCGCGGCCGGCCCGGACGTCTCAGCCGCGGCCGAGCTCTGCTCCAGCCGGGCATTCGCCCTGGTCAGCGACTCGCGCGGCAGCAGCCGGGGCAGGAAGGACTGGTGCGCGGCGTCGTTGACCAGCGACAGCAGCCCGAAGACGCTCATCAGGGCGGCGAGCAGCCCGATGGTCAGCTCGCCGGACCAGGCCAGCAGCGGCACCGCGCAGAGCAGCACCGCCCGGCTCAGGTCGGTGCTGACCAGCAGCGGCTTGCGCCGCACCCGGTCGGCCAAGGCCCCGACGACGATGCCGACCAGCAGGTACGGCAGCCAGCGGGCGGACTTCACCAGACCGACGTCGGCGGCCGACCCGGCCAGGGTGGTGACGATCAGGATCTCGATCGCCAGCGTGGTGACCTGGCTGCCGAAGCCGGACACGGTCGAGGCCGTCCAGAACAGCCGGAAGCCGGCGTGGGTGCGCAGCCGCATCGTCGGGTCAGCGTACGGGGCATGATCTGCGGGCATGAGGCTGTTCCCGGGCGAGCCCGCCTTCGGGCCGTGGCGGGCGGAGGCGATTTCCGCGGTGCTGGCCCGGACCGGCCCCGGCACCCGGATCGTGGCCGTGGACGGTCGCAGCGCCGGCGGCAAGACGACCTGCGCGACCCGGCTGGCGGCGACGGTCCCGGGTGCGACGGTCGTGCACACCGACGACGTCGCCTGGTACGAGGCGTTCTTCGACTGGGCCCGGCTGCTGCGGGACGGCGTCCTGGCACCGGTCCGGGCCGGGGAGGCGGTCGCGTTCCGGCCGCCGGCCTGGGAGCGGCGCGGGCGTGACGGCGCGATCGAGGTGCCGGCCAGCTGTCCGCTGCTGGTCGTGGAGGGCGTCGGCGTCTCCCGGCGCGAGCTGTCCGCGTTCTTCGACCTGCGGCTGTGGGTGCAGTCCGACCGGGTGGAGGCGCGCCGGCGGGGAATCGAGCGGGACGGCGGGACCGCGCACGAAGCGTTCTGGGACGAGTGGGATGCCGAGGAGATCCCGTTCCTGGCCGCGGACCGGCCGTGGGAGCGGGCCGACCTCATCGTCGCCGGCGGGGCCGAGCGGCCGTACGACCCGGCGACCGAGTTGCTCGTCGCGGAGCCCAGGATGAACCCGTGAGCATGCCGGGGACCGATCCGAGGCTGGCCGAGGCGGTCGCGCGAGCCGCCGGCCCGGTGCTCGCCGACGTCGGCTGCGGCGACGGGCGGCACACCGTGCGCTGGGCCGAGCGGCGGCCCGACGCGCTGGTCGTGGGCCTGGACGCGGAGACGACCCGGCTGGACCGGTCGCTGGTGGCGGTGCGGCGCCGCAAGCTCGACGTGCTGTTCGTCGGGGCCGCGGCGGAGCGGCCGCCGGAGCCGTTGCTGGGCCGGGTGGCCGAGATCGCGGTGGTGATGCCCTGGGGTTCTCTGCTGGACGGGATCCTCGGCGGCGACCAGGAGGTGCTGCGGTCGGTGCTCGCTCTCGGTGCGCCCGGGGCGACGCTGGACGCGGTCGTCAACGTACGGCCGTGGGACGCGCCGGAGTCCGTGGACCGCAAGCTGGCCGCGACGCCCGAGCCGACGCAGGAGCACCTGGAGGCGCTGATCGCGGCGTACAAGACGCTGGGGTGGGAGCTGGAGCCGGGCGGCTGGCTGTCCGACCGGGAGGCGCGGGCGCTCGGCTCGACCTGGGCCTCGCGGGTGGTGTCGGCGCGGGCCAGCCGGCTGCTGCGGCTGACGGCGCGGGCGACATGACGGCGGTGACGCTGACGGCGGCCGGGCATCCGGACGTCACCGGGCGGCACGACAAGACGCTGGAGCTGACCGCGGAGGACGCGATCACCGCCCGCGCCACCTGCATCCTCGGCGTCTCCGCCGGCCCGCTGCCCGGCGACCTGCCGCTGCTGCGCGGCCGGGTCGCGCTCACGCTGACCGCGGGCGGCTGGAGCGAGACCGTGCAGGGCGAGGTAAACCCGGCCTACACGTCGGACACCCGGCTGGTCGTACGCCGGAGCGGGCAGTGTGACCCGGACACGTTCCTGGTGCACGCGGATCGTGCCGCCGCCGACCTGCCCCGCGAGCTGATCGATGCCCTCGCCGGGGGCGCGGAGCTGACCGTGACCGTCGCGGAGTCCAGGATCCCGGACCGGGTGGTGCTGGTGGTCACCGGGGGACCGGCGCCGGCGGAGATCGAGCGGCTGGCCGGGCAGGCCGACCTCGTCGTCGACCTGACGCCGCGGGGCGCGCCGGCCCCGCCCGTTCCGATCGTGGCGCCGCGCGTGCACAAGGTGCCGGCCGATGTCGACGCGCGCACAGTGCTCGTCCTGGCCCGGGATCCGGCCGACGCGCTGCCACTCACCACCGGCGCCCGGGTCGTCCTCTGGCCGCCGGTCGCCGGGGCCGACCTGCTGCTGTCCGCGGGCCGTCCGCCGTACCCGCTGCTGCTGACCGGACCCGGCCCGTCCAGGCCGACCGGCCCCGGTCCGTCCGGGGAGGCGGGAGTCGCCCCGTCACGACAGACCGGACCCGGCCGGCCGGGAGCCCGGTCGGCCGGGGCGGTGCTCGGCGCCGCGGTCGTGGTGGCCGAGCGGCCGGCCGAGATCCCGGCCGGCTGGACCGCGGTCGCGGACACCGGCGAGGTCGGCTGGGGTGTGCGGGCCGGCGGCGACCAGGGCCCGACCGTCCTGATCCCGCCGGCGCGCGACGCGCTGGCGGTCGACCCGGCCGAGCTGGCCCGGCTGCTGCGCCGGACCAGCAGCGGGCGCGACACCGCCGCCGTCCTCACCGCGCTGGGCCTGCCGCGCAACGAGGCGTACCGGCTGGCCAGCGACGGGAGCGATATCGATGCCGGCTCCGGCGACCCCGCTCGATAGCATCGACGCACCAACCCGATCACCTGGAGGAACCGTGTCGTCGCAACCGTCCCTGCCCGCCGTCCCCGCCAGCGTGGCGGTCGCGGCCGGCACGACGGCAGCCGACGCGCTCGCCGCCGCCGGGGTCCCGCTGACCGGGCCGTCCGGCGCCGTCGTGGTCCGGGACATCGCCACCGACACCCTCAAGGACCTGGCCTGGGTGCCGGACACCGACGCCGAGGTCGAGCCGGTGCCGATGGATTCGGGTGTCGGCCGGTCCGTGCTGCGGCACTCGACCACCCACGTGATGGCGCAGGCCGTGCAGGACCTCTTCCCGGGCACCCGGCTGGGCATCGGCCCGCCGATCGAGAACGGGTTCTACTACGACTTCCTGCCCGAGCGGCCGTTCACCCCGGAGGACCTGGGGCGGATCGAGAAGCGGATGCAGGAGATCGTCAAGGCCGGGCAGCGGTTCTCCCGCCGGCCGATCTCCGACGACGACGCGCGGGCCGAGCTGGCGCACGAGCCGTTCAAGCTGGAGCTGATCGGCCTCAAGGGCGCGGCCGAGGACACCGAGGGCGCCTCGGCCGAGGTCGGCGCCGGCCAGCTCACCATGTACGACAACCTCGACCGGACCGGCGAGCGCGTCTGGACCGACCTCTGCCGCGGGCCGCACCTGCCGACCACCCGGCTGATCCCGGCGTTCAAGGTGATGCGCTCGGCCGCGGCGTACTGGCGCGGGTCGGAGAA
>DATINN010000203.1:0-4853 GCA_035474175.1 Mycobacteriales bacterium
GCCTTCAGCTCCGGGGTGTTCTTCTTGGAGTTGACCGCCGGGACGATGTTGTCGTTCGGGTTCAGGCCCTTGTCGTCCTTGAGGATGACGACCGGGTTGACCGACAGCACCGCGTCGGAGGAGTTGAACACCGCGGCCTGATACTCGTTCTTGATCAGCCCGTCCACGGCCGGCTGGCTGGAGAGCACGATGACCTTGTACGACCCGATCTTCATGCCGTACTTCTGCTCCAGGCCGAGCTTGCAGTAGCTGCGGTCCTTGCACTCCTGGGTGCCGCCGAAGCCGATCGGCGTCTTCTGCGAGTACGCCGCGAGCTGGGAGACCGTGGTGACCGAGTTCTTGTCGGAGAAGTCCTTGGTCACGACGTACGCGAAGTTGTCCGTGGCCGGCGCCGGCGTGTAGATCGTGACGCCCTTGGCCCCGGCCAGCTGGGTCAGCTGGGTCAGGTTGGCGGCGTCGTCGGCGGTGGCCGCGTTGGCCTTGTAGTAGTTCAGCGCGGAGCTGACGTACTCCGGGACGACGTCGATGTCGCCCTTCTGCAGCGCCAGCTCGACCGCCTCGCGCTGGCCGAGCTGCACGACGCTGGAGTTGTAGCCGGCCTTCTTCAGCGCCGCCGCGTACACCTGGGCCAGCAACCGGCCCTCGGGGAAGTCGAACGCGCCGACCTTGATGTCGCCCTTCGCGGCGCTGCCGCCGCCGCCACCGGAGTCGGAGGAGTCGTTGCCGCAGGCCACCAGGCCCAGGCTCAGGGTGAGCGCGGCCGCGAGCAGCCCGATCGCTCGGCGTGTGGTGCGCATGTCGTCTGGTGCCCGCCTTCTGTGTCCCGCCGGACCTGGTGCCCAGCGCGTGTCGGGCGGGGAGGAAACCCCGCTCAGGGGTGAATCCAACGCGGACCGGGCCACAGCGGCAACCCGCCGTGACCTTTACGTGATCTTTGGTGCGTCCGCGCCCGGATCAGACCGTGGCCGCGGCCCGCTCCGGCTGGGCCAGCGTGCTGGCGTCCCGGACCCGGACCCGGCCGACCTTCAGCCCGGCCGGGGTGACGGCCCGCTGCAGCAGCCCGAGCAGCAGCTCGGTGATCAGCGCCAGCGCGGCGACCAGGATGGCGCCACCGATGACCAGGTAGTCGAGGTTGATGTTGAAGCCCCGGAACACGATCGCGCCGATCGTGCCGTTGCCGGTGTAGCCGGCCAGCGTGGCGGTGGCCACGACCTGCAGCGTCGAGGTCCGGATGCCGGCCGCGATCAGCGGCAGGGCCAGCGGGATCTCGACCGCGCGCAGCACCTGGCCGCCGCTCATCCCCATGCCGCGGGCGGACTCCTTGGCGTCGCGGTCCACCGTGGACACCCCCACGTACGCGTTGGCCAGGATCGGCGGGGCCGCGAAGATCACCAGGGTCACGATCAGGGTCCAGGTGTTGAGCCCCAGCGGCGACACCGCGAACAGGATGATCACGCCGAGCGTCGGGATGGCCCGACCGACGTTGGCCAGGTTGATCGCGACCGTGCCGCCCCGGCCCAGGTGGCCGAGCAGGATGCCGATCGGCAGCGCGATCAGGCAGGCCACCAGCACGGAGACGCCGGACAGCCACACGTGCTGCCAGAGCCGGTGCAGGATCCCCTCCTCGCCCTCCCAGCTCGCCGCCGTGGTCAGCCAGCCCCAGACGCTCGGCTCCATTATCGGGACACCTCCGCCCGGACCCAGGGGGTCAGCAGTCGCTGGATGCCCAGCAGGATCAGGTCGAAGAGCACCGCGAGCAGCACCACCAGGATCACGCCGGTCAGCACCTGCTGCCGGTAGAGGTTGTCCTTGAACCCGGTGGTGATGATCCCGCCCAGGCCGCCGTGCCCGACCGCGAAGCCGATCGTCACCAGCGCGACCGTGTTGACCGTGGCGATCCGGGTGCCGGCGGTGATGCTGGGCAGCGCCAGCGGCAGCTCCACCCGCAGGATCCGGCGCAGCGGGCCGAAGCCCATCCCGGTGGCCGCCTCCTTGGCCTCCTCGGGCACTCCCTGCAGCCCGGTCAGCACGTTCCGGACCATGATCAGGATGTTGTAGAGGGTCAGCGCGATGATCACCGGCCAGACGGTCAGGCCGAGGTTGAAGGACGAGTAGAGGATCAGCAGCAGCGAGATCTACGGGATCGCGTAGATGATCCCGGCCGTGCCCAGCACCAGGGCCTCGGCCGCCCGGTTGCGCTGGGCCAGCAGCGCCAGCGGGATCGAAATCAGGAGCCCGAGCGCCACCGACGCTATGGTGATGACCACGTGCTCCCGCAGTGCGGCGATGACGTCGTCCGAGTAGTCGGAGAGATACTGCGTGCCGAACCACGGGTTCGGAGCGCCAGCAGCGAGCACCACACCAGGCGCCGAGGAGAACACGCGTGGACGGTACCGCGGAGGAGCCCGCCGAGCGGGCCGAGGCCATCCGGTTGGAGAAGGTCGGCAAGACCTACCCCGACGGCACGGTCGCGGTCGCCGAGCTCGACCTGGCCATCCCCGAGGGCGAGCTGGTCTGCCTGATCGGCCCGTCCGGCTGCGGCAAGACCACCACCATGAAGATGATCAACCGGCTGGTGGAGCCGACGACCGGCCGCATCCTGCTCGGCGACGAGGACGTGACCGGGGTCGACCCGGTCCAGCTCCGCCGCCGCATCGGCTACGTCATCCAGCAGGTCGGCCTGTTCGCGCACGAGACGATCGCCGACAACGTGGGCACCGTGCCGAAGCTGCTCGGCTGGGACCGCAAGCGCACCCGGGCCCGCGTCGGCGAGCTGCTGGAGCTGGTCGGGCTGGACCCGGACACGTTCGCCAAGCGCTACCCGGCCCAGCTCTCCGGCGGCCAGCGGCAGCGCGTCGGGGTGGCCCGGGCGCTGGCCGCGGACCCGCCGGTGCTGCTGATGGACGAGCCGTTCAGCGCCATCGACCCGATCGCCCGGGCCCGCCTGCAGGCGGAGTTCCAGCGGATCCAGGGCGAGGTGCACAAGACGATCGTGTTCGTCACCCACGACGTGGACGAGGCCGTCCGGCTCGGGGACCGGATCGCGGTCTTCCGCCAGGGCGGTCACCTGGAGCAGTACGACACCCCGGCGCAGGTGCTCGGCGCCCCGGCCTCGGACTTCGTGGCCGACTTCGTCGGCGCCGACCGGGGGCTGCGCCGGCTCGCGGTCACCGGCATCCAGGACGGCGACCTGGAACACCCGCCGGTGGTCGTGCTGGACGACGGCGTCGCCGACGCCAAGCAGGCCATGGCCGGCTCGCACTGGGCCGTCGTGCTCGACCCGTCCGGCGGCCTGCACGGCTGGGTCAAGGACTCGATGCTGACCAGCGGCACGGTCAAGGACGTGGCCCGCCGCTTCGACGCCACCGTACGGATGGGGGCGTCGCTGAAGGACGCGTTCGCCGAGATGCTGCAGCACGACGCGGGCTGGGTCGCGGTGCTGGAGGGCAACCGCTACCGGGGCGTGCTCACGCCGTGGTCGCTGCACGCGGCGCTGCGGCGGTCGGTCGACTCCGGGCTCGGTGTCGACTTCGAGAAGCCGGTCGCGACGTACTGACCGCGTTGTCGTGGTGCTCTCCGATCGGGCGCTGAACCGGGCGCTGCTGTCCCGGCAGCTGCTGCTGTCCCGGGTCTCCCGGCCGGCCCTGGACGTGGTCGAGCACCTGGTCGGGATGCAGGCGCAGGAGCCGGCCGACCCGTACGTGGGGCTGTGGACGCGGCTGGCCCGGTTCGACCCGGGCGAGCTGGCCGCGGCGGTGGCGTCCGGCGCGGCCGTGCGGCTGGCGCTGCAGCGCTCGACCATCCACCTGGTCACCGCGGCCGACAGCGTGGTGTTGCGTACGGTCCTGCAGCCGGTGCTGGAGCGGCAGGCGCTGGGGATGTTCCGGACCCGGCTGGGCGGGGCCTCCTTGCCCGAGCTGGCGTCGGCGGCCCGGGGCCTGGTCGGCGCGTCGCCGATGACGTTCGGCGAGCTGGGCGCCGCGCTGCGGGAGCGCTGGCCGGACGCCGACCCGATGGCGCTGGGGCAGACCGCGCGGGCGCTGGTGCCGATGGTGCAGCTGCCGCCGCGCGGGGTCTGGGGTCGCAGCGGCCGGGCCCGGCACGGGCTGCTCGACCGGGCCCTGGGCCCCGACCCCGCGCCGGACGGGCTGGTGCCGCGCTACCTGGCCGCGTTCGGGCCGGCGTCGGTCGCCGACATGCAGAACTGGTCCGGGCTGACCCGGCTGGCCGAGGTGGCCGATCGGCTGCTGCCGTCGCTGCGTTCCTTCCGCGCCGCCGACGGGCGGGAGCTGCTGGACGTGCCGTCCGGGCCGCTGCCGGCGGAGGACGTGCCGGCGCCGGTGCGGTTCCTGCCCCAGTACGACAACGTGCTGCTCGGGCACGCGGACCGGAGCCGGATCGTGCCGCCGGACGCGGCCGCGCTGTTCGACCAGGACTTCCACTGGTCGCCGGTGCTGGTCGACGGGCTGCTGCGGGCGTGCTGGCGGGTGGACCGCAAGGCCGGCCGGCTGCACGTGCGGGTCGCGGCGCTGACCCGGGCGGAGCGGGCCGAGGTCGTCGCCGAGGGTGGCGCCTTGCTCGGCCTGCTCGTCCCGACGGCCGCCGACCCGGAGGTCGTGCTCAGCGACCGCTGAACCGCAGGGCGGCACCGACCTGGATGCCGACCCAGCGCCCGATCAGCCAGCGCGGCCCGCCCAGCGGGGTGGCCGCCCGGTCCAGCACGCCGGTGACCCGGATCCGTACGGTCCCGGGGCCGGCGTCCGGCAGCCGGGTGACCCGCAGCGTGATCGGGGCCTCGCCGCCGGCCACGGCCAGCGTCGCCTCGGCCCGCCAGTCGTCGCCGTCCGGGTCGA
>DATINN010000204.1:0-2190 GCA_035474175.1 Mycobacteriales bacterium
ACCTCGAAGACCCGGTCGAAGGACACCAGCGCGCTCATCACGTCCACCCGGACGTTGGACAGCGCGGTCAGCGGGCCGTACAGGCGGGACAGCAGCAGGGCCAGGGTGACCACGGTGCCGGCGTCGAGCCGGCCGGTCAGCGCGAACCAGCCGCCCATGCCGTAGACCAGGGCCTGGGCCAGCGCCGCGACCAGGGTGAGGGCGACGAAGAAGGTGCGCGCGTACATGGCCGAGACCACGCCGATGTCGCGGACCCGGGTGGCCCGCTCGGAGAACGACCGGGACTCCTCGGCCGGGCGGCCGAAGAGCTTGACCAGCAGGGCGCCGGAGACGTTGAAGCGCTCGGTCATGGTCGCGTTCATCGAGGCGTTCAGCCCGTACGACTCCCGGGTGATCTCCTGCAGCCGGGCCCCGACCCGGCGGGCCGGCAGGATGAACAGCGGCAGCAGCACCAGCGACAGCGCCGTGATCTGCCAGGACAGCGAGAACATGACGCCGGCCGTGAGGACCAGGCCGATCACGTTGGACACGACCCCGGACAGGGTCGAGGTGAACGCCTGCTGGGCGCCGATCACGTCGTTGTTGAGCCGGCTGATCAGCGCGCCGGTCTGGGTCCGGGTGAAGAACGCCAGCGGCATCTGCTGCACGTGGTCGAAGACCTTCGTGCGCAGGTCCAGGATCAGGCCCTCGCCGATGCGCGCGGAATACCAGCGCTGGGCCAGCGACAGCCCCGCGTCCAGCAGGGCCAGCGCGGCCACCACGATCGCGATCCGGACCACGACGCCGGTGGAGCCGTCGCGGCTGATCTCGTTGACGACCCGCCCGGCCAGCACCGGGGTGGCCACCCCGATCACCGCGCTGGCGACCACGGTGGCCAGGAAGACGGTCAGCTCCCGCCGGTACGGCAGGGCGAACCGGCCGATCCGGCGCGCGGTGCCCTTGGGCAGCTTCTTGTCCGTCACCGCGGAGTCGCGGCGGTAGGACCGCATCACCGTCCAGGGGCTGTGCCCACCCGGCATCGTCATCGGCGCACCTCCGTCCGGGTGCCCGAACCAGCTCCCGGTCCCCAGCCTTCCACTGCTCCGCCGAGGGCGAAAATCAGATGAGCTGTGCTGCCCAACCGGCGAGACGACCAAGAAACCTAGATGAGCTTGGCCAGGTCCCGCAGCCGGCGCAGCTGGGCCGCGCGCTCGGCCGCCTCCTGCTCCTCCCGGGACCGCCCGGGCGCGCCCAGCAGCAGCGCCTTGGTCTCGGTCACCGCGCCCGCGGCCGGGGTCAGCAGCGCCGCCACCAGGTCGGCGACCGCGGCGGCCAGCTCCGCCCGCGGCACCACCAGCGTGGCCAGGCCGAGCGTGAGGGCCTCGGCCGCGCCGACCCGCCGGGCCGTCAGGCAGATCTCCAGCGCCCGCGCGTAGCCGACCGCGGCCACCAGCGGCGCGGTGCCGCCGAGGTCGGGCACCAGGCCCAGCGTCGACTCGGCCATCGTGAACATCGCGTCGTCGGCCAGCACCCGCAGGTCGCAGGCCAGGGCGAGCTGGAAGCCGGCGCCGATCGCGTGCCCGTGCACGGCCGCGACCGAGATCAGGTCCGGCCGGCGCAGCCAGCTGAACGCCTCCTGGTACGCCCGGACCGTGGCGTCGCCCTCGTGCTCGGGCAGGGCCGCGATCTCCGGCAGCGACGGCGTCCCCGGGATGCCTCCCGGCGCGAACGCGGCCCGGTCCAGCCCGGCCGAGAACGCCCGCCCCTCCCCGCGGACGACCACCACCCGCACGCCGTCCGGCAGCGTCCGGCCGGCCTCGCGCAACGCCGCCCAGGTGTGCGGGGTCTGCGCGTTGAGCCGGTCCGGACGGTCGAGCACGACGGTCGCGACCGGTCCGTCCCGGTCCACCCGGACCCCCGACAGGTCCGGGTCGGTCCCCGTGAGATCTGTGCTCAGGGGTCAGGCCTTCTTGCGCCGGGTCGCGCCGCCGCGTCCCCGCAGCGTCACGCCCGACTCGGTCAGGATCCGGTGCACGAACCCGTACGACCGGCCGGACGATTCGGCCAGGGCCCGGATGCTCTGCCCCGCGTCGTACTTCTTCCGCAGGTCCGCTGCGAGTTTGTCCCTGGCCTGACCGGTGATGCGGGCACCCTTTTTGAGGTCTGTTGCCACGTTACGACCCTCCGTCGCCTCATGGTGTGCGGGTCACC
>DATINN010000205.1:0-2726 GCA_035474175.1 Mycobacteriales bacterium
CCCCGGCGAACAGCCAGAGCCAGCAGGCCAGCAATCTGGCCAACTCCGCGTTCGGGCGGGATTCCGGCGACGTGGTCGTGCTCTACTCCAGCCCGGACCAGGCCGTCCGGTCGGCCGGGTTCCGCTCGGCGGTCACCGGCACGCTGGCGGCGCTGCCGGCCGCGGACGTGACCCGGACCGTGGACTGGTTCACCACCCGGGCGCCCGGCCTGGTCAGCGCCGACCGGCACTCGACGTACGCGGTCCTGACGCTGGCCGGCGACGAGCAGCAGCGCACCGACGCGCTGGCGCGGATCGAGGGCCGGCTGGCCGCGCCCGGCCTGGACACCGGCGTCGGCGGCGCCACCGCCGTCGGCCGCGACATCAACGAGCAGGTCAGCGCCGACATCGCGCGGGCCGAGACGCTGTCCATGCCGATCCTGCTGGTGCTGCTGGTGCTGGTCTTCGGCAGCGTGGTCGCGGCCGGGCTGCCGCTGGTCGTCGGGGCGATCGCGATCCTGGGCGCGTTCACCATGCTGCGGGTGCTGTCGCTGGTCACCGAGGTGTCGGTGTTCTCGGTCAACGTGGTGACGATCCTGGGGATGGGGCTGGCGATCGACTACGGCCTGTTCGTGGTCAGCCGCTACCGCGAGGAGCTCGGCCGGGGGCTGGACCCGCGGGCGGCGCTGGTGGCGACGATGGCCACCGCCGGGCGGACCGTGGCCGTGTCCGGGCTGACCGTGGCGGTGTCGCTGTCCGGGCTGCTGATCTTCCCGCAGGTGTTCCTGCGCTCGATGGGCGCGGGCGGGATCGCGGCCGTGCTGGTCGCGGTGGTGGCCGCGCTGACCGTGCTGCCGGCGCTGCTGGCGGTGCTCGGCACCCGGGTCGACGCGCTCCCGGTCCGCCGCCGCCGGGCCCGGCTGGTCACCGACACCGGCGCCTGGGCCCGGCTGGCCCGCAGCGTCATGCGCCGCCCGGTGCTGTACGCGGTGGGCGTGGTCGCGCTGCTGCTCGTGCTGGGCACGCCGTTCCTGCACGTCGCGTTCGGCGGGATCGACGCCCGGGCGCTGCCGGCCGGCACGCCGAGCCGGCAGGTGACCGAGACCGTGAACCGCGACTTCCCGCCCAACGCCACCGACCCGGTCGAGGCCGTGGTCACGCTGCCGGCCGGGGCCGGCGCGGCCGCCCTGGACGACTGGGTCGGCACGGTCCGCGCCGTCCCCGGGGTCACCGCCGCCACCGTGGTCGAACGCGGCGACCGGACGGCCCGGGTCGACCTGGGCTTCGCCGGCGACCCGATGGGCGCGGAGTCCCGGGCGCTGGTCGACCGGGTCCGGGTCCTGCCGGCCCCGCCGGGCGGGACGGTGCTGGTCGGCGGCACCAGCGCGCAGCTGACCGACCTGCTGGCCAGCCTGGGCCGGCTGCTGCCGCTGGTCGGGCTGATCGTGGCCGGCGCGACCGTGCTGCTGCTCTTCCTGGCCTTCGGCTCGGTGGTGCTGCCGGTCAAGGCGCTGCTGATGAACGCGCTGTCGCTGACGGCCTCGTTCGGCGCGATCGTGTGGATCTTCCAGGACGGGCACCTGTCCGGCCTGCTCGCCTTCACCTCGACCGGGACGCTGGAGGCGACCCAGCCGATCCTGGTGCTGGCCATCGTGTTCGGGCTGTCGATGGACTACGAGGTCTTCCTGATGTCCCGGATCCGGGAGCGCTGGCTCGCCACCGGGGACAACACCGAGGCCGTCGCGGCCGGCCTGCAGCGCACCGGCGGCATCATCACCACCGCGGCCCTGCTGCTGGTCGTGGTCATCGGGGCGTTCTCGCTGTCCGGGATCACGTTCATCAAGCTGATCGGGGTGGCGATGGCGATCGCCGTCGTCGTCGACGCGACCGTGGTCCGGGCCCTGCTGGTGCCGGCGAGCATGCGGCTGCTGGGCCGGTGGAACTGGTGGGCGCCGGCCCCGCTGCGCCGCCTGCAGGAGCGCTTCGGCCTGCACGAGCCGGCGGGTCAACCCGGCGACGGTACGCTCGACGCTCCGGTCGAGGCCGCGGGGAACCCGAGGGTCGTCGCAGCGGTTGGTCAGTAGTCGGGTAGCACGAGTCGTCGGAGGCTGGCGCGGATGGCGTACGTCGTCGGGGTGGTGATCTTCGCCTTCGGCCTGCTGTTCTCGGTCTGCCTGCACGAGGCCGGGCACATGGGGGTCGCGAAGGCGCTGGGCATGCGGGTCAGCCGCTACTTCGTCGGCTTCGGCCCCACCGTCTTCTCCTTCCGCCGCGGCGAGACCGAATACGGGCTCAAGGCCATCCCGGCCGGCGGGTTCGTCAGCATCGACGGGATGTCGCCGCACGTCATCGACACCCCGGCCGAGCACGAGCAGCAGGCCTTCTGGCGGGCCCCGGTGTGGAAGCGGACGGCGGTGATGATCGCCGGCTCGGTCACCCACCTGCTGCTGGCGATCGTGCTGCTGTGGCTGGCCTTCTCGGCCTTCGGGATCGAGCGGTCGGCCTCGGCCGACAGCGCGCCGGCCCGGCTGGCCTCGATCTCCGACTGCGTCGTGGTCGGCTACGACACCGCCGCCGACGGCGGCATCCGCGGCTGCCAGGCCGGCGACCCGCAGGCGCCGGCCCGGGCCGCCGGGCTGCAGGCCGGCGACGTGGTCACCGCGGTCGGCGCCCGGCAGACGCCCACGCTGGCCGCCTTCCAGGACGCGCTGCGGCAGGTCGACGGCAGCCGGCCGGTGCAGCTGACG
>DATINN010000206.1:0-2720 GCA_035474175.1 Mycobacteriales bacterium
CCGAGCTGCTGCAGGACGAGGTCGCCCGGCTGGAGGGCTGCACGCTGTTCGGCTACCAGGTCCGCGACCCGGAGCGGTACGGCGTGGCCGAGGCCGACGCGACCGGCAGGCTGATCTCGATCGAGGAGAAGCCGGCCAAGCCCAAGTCCAACAAGGCCGTCACGGGGCTCTACCTCTACGACAACGAGGTGGTCGAGATCGCCCGCGGCCTCACCCCGAGCGCCCGCGGCGAGCTGGAGATCACCGACGTCAACCGGGCGTACCTGGAGCAGGGCCGCGCCCGGCTGGTCGACCTCGGCCGCGGTTTCGCCTGGTTGGACACCGGCACCCACGACAGCCTGCTCGAGGCCGGCCAGTTCGTGCAGGTGCTGGAGCACCGCCAGGGCGTCCGGATCGCGTGCCTGGAGGAGATCGCGCTGCGGATGGGCTTCATCGACGCGACCCAGGCGTACAAGCTGGGGGAGGCGCTGGGCAAGTCGGGCTACGGGCAGTACGTCATGGAGGTCGCGCGGGCCGTCCAGGACGGCACCGCCTGAGCTCAGCCGGAGCTCTCCCGCACCGCCAGCGTGTGCGGGGCGACGACCCGGCGCGGCAGCGGGGGCGGGGCCGACGGCGCCGCCAGCCGGGCCATGAGCAGGTCGACCGCGGTGGCGGCGATCCGGTCCTTGGCCGGTGACACCGTGGTCAGCGCGGGCGTGCTGAAGCGCGCCTCCTCGATGTCGTCGAAGCCGACCACGGCCACGTCCTCGGGCACCCGCAGCCCGGCCTCGTGCAGGGCCCGCAGCGCCCCCAGCGCGAGCAGGTCGTTGAAGCAGAACAGCGCGTCGGGCAGGACCGGACCGGCCAGCAGGGACCGGACCGCCGCCGCCCCGTCGGACCGGTGCCAGGCCACGGCCGGCACGGCCAGCGCCGGGTCGGGCTCGACCCCGTGCTCCCGCAGCGCCTTGCGGTAGCCCTGCAGCCGCAGCCGGGCGCTGACGCCCGAGGCCGAGCGCTGCACCCCGATCGCGGCCACCCGGCGGCGGCCGCGCTCCAGCAGGTGGGCGGTGGCGTCCCGGGCGGCCCGGACGTTGTCGACCGCGACCCGGTCGGCGACGTCGTGCCGGACCCGCTCCCCCAGCAGCACCAGCGGCACCCCGTCGGCCCGCCCGTCCAGGTCGGCGGCGGTCAGCGCCAGCGGGCTGAGGATGAGCCCGTCGATGAGGTGGGCCCGGATGCCGGCCGCGACCTGCCGCTCCCGGTCCAGCCGGCCCTCGGTCTCGTCCACCAGCACGGTCCAGCCCCGGTCGGCCGCGGCCCGCACGACGTGGTGCGCGATCTCGGCGAAGTAGGGCGCGTGCAGCTCCGGCAGGGCCAGCGCGATCACCCCGGTGCGGCCGTTGCGCAGTCCCCGGGCGGCCAGGTTGGGGACGTAGCCCAGCTCGGCCAGCGCCCGCTCCACCTTGGTCCGGGTCGACGTCGTGACGTGCTCGTACCCGTTGACCACGTTGGACACCGTCTTGACCGAGACACCGGCCAGCGCCGCCACATCCTTGAGCCTGGTCCGCACCGCAGCTCCTCTCCGAGGCGACGCTAACGGGTCGGGGTTCGGACACCCGGTCTTTACATCGTTGCAAACAACGATGTACAACCAACACGGATTTCGGAGGTGCGATGCACGAGGCGGCCCGGACCGGCACGGCGGGGAGCACGGCGGCACGGATCACGCTCGACCCCGCGTTCCGGGTCGGCGCGGTCGACCGCCGCCTGTTCGGCTCGTTCGTGGAGCACATGGGCCGCTGCGTCTACACCGGCATCTTCGAGCCCGGGCACCCGGCGGCGACGCCGGAGGGGTTCCGCTCCGACGTGCTCGCGCTGACCCGCGAGCTGGGCGTGACCACCGTGCGCTACCCGGGCAGCAACTTCGTCTCCGGCTACCGCTGGGAGGACGGCGTCGGCCCGGTCGAGGACCGCCCGACCCGGCTGGACCTGGCCTGGCGGTCGGTGGAGTCCAACGCGGTCGGGGTCAACGAGTTCCTGGACTGGTCCCGGGCGGCCGAGGTCGAGCCGATGCTCGCGGTCAACCTCGGCACCCGCGGCGTGCAGGAGGCCGCCGACCTGGTCGAATACTGCAACCACCCGGGCGGCAGCGCGCTGTCGGACCTGCGCCGGGCGCACGGCGTGGACAAGCCGCACGACGTCCGGCTCTGGTGCCTGGGCAACGAGCTGGACGGGCCCTGGCAGGTCGGGCACAAGACCGCGGAGGAGTACGGCCGGCTGGCGGCGGAGACGGCCCGGGCCATGCGGCTGGTCGACCCGCGCATCGAGCTGGTCGCCTGCGGCAGCTCCGGCCGGTGGATGCCGACGTTCGGGGCCTGGGAGTCGACCGTCCTGCAGCACACGTACGAGCTGGTGGACTACGTCTCGCTGCACGCCTACTACGAGGAGCACGAGGAGGACGCCGACCCGCTCGGCGAGTTCCTGGCCGCCGCGGTGGACATGGACACCTTCATCGAGCAGGTGGTGGCGACGGCCGACGCGGTCGGCGCCCGGCTGCGCTCGCGCAAGAAGCTGCGGCTGGCCTTCGACGAGTGGAACGTCTGGTACCAGAGCCGCTTCCCGGGCGAGACGAACCTGGCGATCGAGCACACGCCCCGGCTGATCGAGGACGTCTACTCGGTGACCGACGCCGTGGTCGTCGGCAACCTGCTGATCAGCCTGCTGCGGCACGCGGACCGGGT
>DATINN010000207.1:0-3223 GCA_035474175.1 Mycobacteriales bacterium
CCGGTGACGATCACGCTGGCCGACGACCTGCCGGCGCGGACCGCCGGCGTGCCGATCCCGGGCGAGACGACCGCACGCCGGCTGACCGAGATCGGCTGCACCGTCGCCGCGGCCCCGGGCGGGCTGCTCACGGTCGTGCCCCCGAGCTGGCGCGCGGATTTGCTCGACCCCGCCGACCTGGTCGAGGACGTCGTCCGGCTGGAGGGCTACGAAAACATCCCCTCCACGCTGCCGACGCCGCCGCCCGGTCAGGGGCTGACCGAGCGGCAGCGGGCCCGGCGGTCGATCGGCCGGGCGCTGGCCGACTTCGGGCTGGTCGAGGTGCTGACCTACCCGTTCGTGGCGCCGTCGGTGTGGGACGAGCTCGGGCTGGCCGACGACGACCCCCGGCGGCACGCGCTGCGGCTGGTCAACCCGCTGTCGGAGGCCGAGCCGGAGCTGCGCACCACGCTGCTGCCCGGGCTGCTCGCGACCGTCCGGCGCAACGTCGGCCGGGGCCTGCGCGACGTCGCCCTGTACGAGACGGGCCTGGTCTTCCTGCCCTCCGCGACGCTGCCGGCGCTGCCGGCGGTCGGCGTCTCCCGGCGGCCCTCGGCGGCCGAGCTGGCCGCGCTGGAGGCCGGCATCCCGGACCAGCCGGCGCACGTCGCGGTCGCGCTGACCGGGGCGTTCGAGCCGGCGGGCTGGTGGGGGCCGGGGCGGGCCGCGGGCTGGCCGGACGCGATCGAGTCGGCCCGGGTGGTCGCCGCGGCGGCCGGGGTGTCCCTCTCGGTCCGCGCGGCCCGGCAGGCGCCCTGGCACCCGGGGCGGTGCGCGGCGCTGCTGGCCGGCGACACCGTCGTCGGGTATGCGGGGGAGCTGCACCCGCGGGTCATCGCCGCGCTCGACCTGCCGGAGCGGACGGCCGCGATGGAGCTGTCGCTCGACGCGCTGGGGATCGGCGGGATCGTCCGGGCGCCGGCGCTGTCCAACTACCCGCCCGCGCTGCTGGACGTGGCCCTGCTGGTGCCGGCCTCGGTGCCGGCCGCCGAGGTCGACGCCGCGCTGCGCTCCGGCGCCGGGCCGCTGCTGGAGTCGCTGCGCCTCTTCGACGTCTACGCGGACGCCGACCGGCTCGGGCCGGACGTGCGCTCGTTGGCGTACTCGCTGCGGCTACGGGCGCCCGACCGGACCCTGACCGCGGAGGAGGCGGCGGCCGCCCGCGACGCCGCCGTGGCCGAGGCGACCCGCCGCACCGGCGCCACCCTCCGCACCTAGCGAGGACCGCGTCGGGCGGCGCCGAGCCTCCCGGGTCAGTCCCCGGCTGGGCCGCGGACACCGGCCGCAGCGCCGCCCGGACCGCCGCCCGGACCGCCTCGATCGGGGCCTGGTCCGTCGCCGCGGGGTGACCGTGGCGGGGTGGCGTCGGTCACGTTCGACGCGAACGGACGTACCGGGCGGAGGCCCCGGACCGGCGATGAGTACACTGGGTGACAGTGGCGGTCAGGACCGCCGCACTCCGCGGGCGAGTCGCCCGCCAGGCCGGCCGGCGGACTACTGCCCAGGTGCGGCCCCGACCCACCTGGAGTTCTCCGCTTGTCCCGCTCTGCCCGCCGCCCCCGCGCGGCCCAGTCCACCACGCCCGCGACCGCCTGGTCGACCTCCACCGGTGGTTCGAGCTCCGGCTCGGCCCGTTTCGGTGGCTCCCACGACACCTCCGGCCGGCCCGGCTCGCCCGAGCGCGGCCGGTCCGAGTCCGGCCGGCCCCGCTCCGGCGGGGCCGGCTCCGGCGGCGGCAACCGCCGGCGCTCCGGCGGCCGCCCGGCGTCCCGCCCGCAGACCAGCCGCCCGGCCCCGGCGCCGAGCGAGCTGGAGCTGGCGCTGACCGCGTCCCTCGACGCGCCGGCCGGCCCGACCGACTTCACCGAGCTCAAGCTGCCGCAGACGCTGCTCACCGGTCTGCAGCGGCGCGGCATCACCGCCCCGTTCCCGATCCAGTCCCGGACGCTGCCGGACGCGCTGGCCGGGCGGGACATGCTGGGCCGGGCCGAGACCGGCTCGGGCAAGACCCTCGCCTTCGGCCTGCCGATGCTGGCCCGCCTGTCCGGTGGCTCCCGTCGCCCGGCCGGCACGCCCGGCGGCCTGGTGCTGGTCCCGACCCGCGAGCTGGCCGGCCAGGTCCAGGACGCGCTGGCCCCGCTGGGCCAGCCGCTCGGCGTCCGGGTGCTGGCCATCTACGGCGGCGCCTCGATGGGCCGCCAGATCTCCTCGCTGCGCCGCGGCGTCGACCTGCTGGTCGCCACCCCGGGCCGGCTGCTGGACCTGATCCGCCAGGGCGAGTGCAACCTCGGCGAGGTCGAGGTCACCGCCATCGACGAGGCCGACCACATGGCCGACCTGGGCTTCCTGCCCGACGTCACCACGATCCTGGACATGACCCGGCCCGGCGGCCAGCGGCTGCTGTTCTCGGCCACCCTCGACCGGGGCGTCGACCGGCTGGCCCGGGCCTACCTGACCGACCCGGTCGCGATCGCGGTCGCGTCGGCGGCGTCGCCGGTCTCGACGATGAACCACCTCGGGTTCACCGTCCGGCACGACGACAAGGTCGCGGTGCTCAGCCAGATCGTCGCCCGCCCGGCCCGGACGCTGATCTTCGTCCGGACCAAGCACGGCGCCGACCGGCTGGCCCGGCAGCTGAGCCGGGAGGGCACCGAGGCCGGCGCCATCCACGGCAACCTGGCCCAGAACGCGCGGCAGCGGGCGCTGGACGCCTTCTCCGCCGGCCGGACCCGGGTGCTGGTCGCGACCGACGTGGCCGCCCGCGGGATCCACGTCGACGACGTCGACCTGGTCGTGCACTACGACCCGCCGGCCGACCACAAGGACTACCTGCACCGCTCCGGCCGTACGGCCCGGGCCGGGGCGGCCGGCACCGTCCTGTCGATGCTGCTGCCGGAGCAGGCCCGGGACGCGAGCCGGCTCTTCGAGCGGGCCGGTCTCGACGTGCCGATCACGGCGGTCGGGCCCGGGCACGAGGCCGTGCTCGCGCTCGGCGCGTCCGGCGAGCCGATCGAGGTGCGCCCGGAGGAGCCGGCCGCCCGTCCGGCGCCCGGTCGCGGTGGTCGTTCGGGCCGTCCCGGCCAGGGGCGCCGGCCGTCCCGCCGGCCCACGGACCGCGGGACCCGCGCTCCCGCGGCCTAGCTTCGCCAGCACTCCCCGCCGCCCGGACCCCGGTCCGGGCGGC
>DATINN010000208.1:0-6259 GCA_035474175.1 Mycobacteriales bacterium
GGCGGGCCGGCGCCGCTGGCCGGCTGGCAGCGGGAGCCGTTCCGGCCCACGTACCCGACGGCGCTCCCGCGCGAGCTGCCCGCCCCGATCCTGCCGCCCTCGACGGTGCTCCCGCCTTCAACCGCGGTCCCGCCATCCACGGTCCCGCCCTCGACGGTGCTGCCGACTACCGCGCTGCCGCCATCCACGGCACTCCCGCCGTCGACGGTGCTCCCGCCCTCGGCGGTGGCGCCGTCCGTGGCCCCGACGGCTACGGGCCCGTCGACGGTGGTTCCGGCGGAGGGGGCTGACGCTGCGCCCGCACCTCAGGCGGCGGCGTTCGCGTTGGACGCGGACGACGAGTCCACGCAGGTGCTGCGGCGCTACGTCCCGGCGTCCGAGACGCTGGGGCGGGAGAAGTCGACCGGCCGCCCGCCCAAACCGCCGCACCCCCCGCGGGCCGTCGTCCGCCGCCGCCAGGCCCGCCGGCGCCGGCTGGAGTGGCCGTTCCTCATCGTGTTCGCGCTGCTCTCGGCGTACCTCATCCGCGCGTACGTCGTCCAGACGTTCTACATCCCGTCCGCCTCCATGCACGAGACGCTGATCGAGGGCGACCGGGTCCTGGTCAACAAGATCAGCTACCACGTCCACGACGTGCACCGTGGCGACGTCGTCGTGTTCACCAAGCCACCGAAGCTCACCGCCGACGAGGACGACCTGATCAAGCGGGTCATCGGGCTGCCGGGTGAGACGGTCGAAGGCCGCGGCGGCAAGGTCTACGTCAACGGCGCCCCGCTGACCGAGCCCTACGTCGCCCCCTCCTGCGGGGCGAACACCAGCGACTTCGCCCCGCAGAAGGTCCCGGCCGGCGACCTGTGGGTGATGGGCGACAACCGCTGCAACTCCGCCGACAGCCGCTACTTCGGGATGGTCGACGAGCACACCGTGGTGGGCCGCGCGTTCGTGCTGGTCTGGCCGCTGGGCCGGTTCAGCGGGCTGTGAGCCGGCCGGGCCCCGCGCCGGACCTTGCGCCGGACCTTGCGCCGGACCGCGCGCCGGGCCGCGTTTCTGTCGCACCCCGCGGCTAGTGTCCTCCCCATGACCGAGGTGGTGGAGCAGGCGCCGGCGATCCCGCTGGCGGGTTCCCTGTCGCCGTCGCGGGCCGCGGACTTCAAGACCTGCCCGCTGCTCTACCGGTTCCGCTCGGTCGACCGGATCCCGCAGCGGCCGACTCCCGCGGCCGCCCGCGGCACGCTGGTGCACGCGGTGCTGGAGCGCCTGTTCGACCTGCCCGCGGCCGAGCGGACCTATGCGGCCGCCGCCGCCATGGTCGAGCCGGAGTGGGCCAAGCTGGCCGAGGCCGAGCCCGACACCGCCGCCCTCTTCGGCGACGACCGGGCCGCCCTGGACGAGTGGCTCGACTCGGCCCGCCGCATGGTCGCCGGCTACTTCGCGCTGGAGGACCCCAGCCGGTTGGAGCCGGCCGCCCGCGAGCAGCTGGTCGAGGCCGTGCTCGACCTGGGCGACTCCCCCGGCCTGGCCCTGCGCGGTTACGTGGACCGTCTCGACGTCGCGCCGACCGGCGAGCTGCGGGTGGTCGACTACAAGACCGGCGCCATCCCCCGGGTTGCGTACGAGGCCAAGGCCCTGTTCCAGCTGAAGTTCTACGCGCTGGTCCTCTGGCGCACCCGCGGCACCGTGCCGCACACGCTCAAGCTGATGTATCTCAACGACCGCGACACCGTGGCCTACCGGCCCGACGCGGCCGAGCTGGAGCGGTTCGAGCGCACGCTGGTCGCGGTCTGGCGGGCGATCGAGCGGGCGGTGACCACGCAGGACTTCCGGGCCAACCCCAGCAAGCTCTGCGGCTGGTGCGACTACCAGGCGCTGTGCCCGCCGCACGGCGGCACGCTCCCGCCCTACCCGGTGCCGGGAGCCGACGAGGGCTGAGCGGCTGCCCGATCGGGCAGCCCGGCATCCACCGTCCGGTGGAGACGCATCTCCATCGTGCGCCCGATGTGCCGGCCCTGGCCGCTCCGTAGCGTCCTGAGCGGAGCCTGAGGGCGGCTGGCACCCGGCTGTGACTCGGGGCAACCCCTGAGGAAGTCGGGGGTAAACCCCAATGTCCGTGTTCGTCCCTGCCCCCTAGCGTTGCCCACGACGAGATGACTAGACGGCCCCCGGCCCGCCGGGCGGCTTCGAGAGAGGGAGTACGACGTGACCGGATCCCAACCCGGCACCCCTGCCCGGCACCGGGTCGACGGCACCGGCCGTCCCGACAGCGGCGTCCCCGCCGCCGAGGCGATCGACCTGCGCAAGATCTACGGCTCCGGCCAGACCCAGGTCGCCGCGCTCGACGGGGTGAGCGCGACGTTCCCGGCCGGGGAATACACCGCGATCATGGGCCCGTCCGGCTCGGGCAAGTCGACGTTCATGCACTGCCTGGCCGGGCTCGACGCGCCCAGCTCGGGCGACGTGATCGTGGGCGGCGAGCGGCTGGCCGGCATGTCGGACAAGAAGCTGACGGCGCTGCGGCGGGACAAGGTCGGGTTCGTGTTCCAGCAGTTCAACCTGCTGCCGACGCTGACCGCGGAGGAAAACATCACGCTCCCGCTGGCGATCGCCGGCCGCAAGCCCGACAAGGCCTGGTTCGACCAGGTCGTCGCTGCGGTCAACCTGGCCGACCGGCTCAAGCACCGGCCGACCGAGCTGTCCGGCGGCCAGCAGCAGCGGGTCGCCTGCGCCCGGGCGCTGATCACCCGGCCCGCGGTGATCTTCGCCGACGAGCCGACCGGCAACCTCGACTCGCGCAGCTCGGCCGAGGTGCTCGGCTTCCTGCGCAAGTCCGTCACCGAGCTGGGCCAGACCATCGTGATGGTCACCCACGAGCCGTCCGCCGCGGCGTACGCGGACCGCGTCCTGTTCCTGGCCGACGGCCGGATCGTGGACGAGATGCGCTCCCCCACCGCCGACTCCGTGCTCGACCGGATGAAGACCCTGGAGCACGGCCAGGACACGATGTATCAGCCGGTCGGTGCGTGATGTTCCGGACCACCGTCAAGTCCCTCATGGCCCGCAAGCTGCGGCTGACCATGTCCGCGCTCGCGGTCGTGCTCGGGGTCGCGTTCGTGGTCGGCGCGTTCGTGCTGACCGACACGCTGGGCCGCACGTTCACCGACCTGTTCAACACCGTCAACAAGAACATCGCCGTGGACGTCCGCGGCGCCGAGATCACCCAGGGCTCCAGCAACAGCGACGGCGGCGGCCGCAAGGACGTGCCGGCCAGTGCGGTCACGGCGGTGCGGCAGGTCGCCGGCGTCGCCGAGGTGCAGGGCAACGTCGTCAACGCGCAGTCCAACCAGGTCAGCGTGCTGGGCAAGGACGGCAAGGCGCTGTCCACCAACGGCGCGCCGATCATCGCCGGCAACTGGATCGAGTCCGACCGGCTCAACGAGCAGCGCGTGGTGTCCGGCCTGGCGCCGCGCGGACCCACCGAGGTCGTCCTGGACGGCCGGCTGGCCGAGAAGGCCGGCGTGAAGGTCGGCGACACCACCACGGTGTTCCTGCCCACCGGCCAGCAGAAGGTGACCGTCGTCGGGCTCGTGCAGTACACGAACGGCAAGGACACCCTCGGCGGCGAGTCCTACGTCTACTTCACCACCGAGGCGGCCCAGAAGCTGCTGCGGGTCAACGGCTTCAGCGACCTGTACGTCGCGGCGGCCGACGGCGTCTCCCAGGACGAGCTGCGCACCCGGATCAGCGCCGCCCTGGCCGGGTCCGGTGGCCTGGAGGCCATCACCGGTCAGCAGCTGGCCGACGAGCAGGCCAGCGACATCCAGGAGGGCCTCGGCTTCCTCAACACGTTCCTGCTGGTGTTCGCGTCGGTGGCGCTGTTCGTGGGGGCGTTCATCATCTTCAACACGTTCTCGATCCTGGTCGCCCAGCGGACCAAGGAGCTGGCGCTGATGCGGGCGCTGGGCGCGTCCAAGAGCCAGGTCACCCGCTCGGTGCTGCTGGAGGCGGTGGTGGTCGGCGGGATCGCCTCGGCCATCGGGCTCGGCGCCGGCGTCGGGGTGGCGATCGGGCTGCAGGCGCTGTTCGGCGCGTTCGGGGCCGGGCTGCCGTCGGCGACCCCGGTGCTGGAGCTCCGCACGGTCATCGCGGCCTTCCTGGTCGGCATCCTGGTGACCGCGGCCGCGGCGCTGCTGCCGGCCCGGCGGGCGGCGAAGGTGCCGCCGGTCGCGGCCATGCGGGACGCGGCCACCGCGGACCGGTCGCTGTTCCGGCAGACGATCGCGGGGCTCGTGCTCACCGTCGCCGGTGCGGTGGCGATGACGTTCGGGCTGACCGGCAGCGGGCTGGCCATCCTCGGGGTCGGCACGGTGCTGGCGTTCCTCGGCGTGGCGCTGCTGTCGCCGCTGGTGAGCCGGCCGGTGACCGGGACGCTGGGGCTGCTGTTCAAGCGCGGTCTGCCCGGCCGGCTGGGCCGGGAAAACTCGATGCGCAACCCGCGGCGGACCGCTTCCACGGCGGCGGCGCTGATGATCGGGCTGGCGCTGGTCGCGGCGGTGGGCGTGCTCGGCTCGTCGCTCAAGGACAGCGTGCGCAAGGTCGCCGCGGACGCGATCGGGGCCGACTACATCGTCTCGCCGACCGCGGTCGGGATGGGCCCGGACGCGTACGGCGCGGTGCAGAAGGCACCGGGCGTGGGCCTGGTGACCGGGCTGCGCGGCGGGCAGGCGACCATCGACGGGTCGGACGAGTTCCCGACGTCGCTGACCGCGGGGGCGCTCGGCAACACGATCGACCTGTCGATGAAGTCCGGCAAGACCAGTGACCTCGCGGCCGGGACCACGCTCATCTCCGACGACGTGGCCAAGGACAAGGACCTCTCCGTCGGGTCGTCCGTGCCGGTGGTCTGGGAGGACGGGTCCAAGGGGTCGCTCCGCGTCGCCGGGGTGTACGCGTCGAACCAGCTGATCGGGAAATACCTGGTCGACGACTCGGCGGCGACGCACTTCCGCCAGCAGCTCTACTTCGCGGCGCTGGTCAAGGCCGCGCCCGGCCAGGACGTCGGGGCGCTGCGGCAGTCGCTGGACCAGGCGATGAAGCCGTTCCCCAACATCCAGGTCCAGGACCAGTCCGAGTTCGTCGGCGAGGCGGCCAAGCAGATCGACCAGCTGGTGCAGTTCTTCCAGCTGCTGCTGGCGCTCTCGATCGGCATCGCGATCCTCGGCATCGTCAACACGCTGGCGCTGTCGGTGCTGGAGCGGACCCGGGAGCTCGGGCTGCTGCGGGCGGTCGGCATGGGCCGGCGGCAGGTCAAGCGGATGGTGCGGGTCGAGTCCGTGCTGGTGTCGGTGTTCGGCGGGGTGCTGGGGCTGGTGGTCGGCGTGATCTTCGGCGTCGCGCTGCAGCGGGCCCTGATCGACCAGGGCGTCACGGAGCTGTCGTTCCCGGTGACGCAGCTGGCGCTCTACCTGCTGCTGGCCGGGTTGGCGGGCATGCTGGCGGCGTGGCTGCCGGCCCGCCGGGCCGCCAAGCTCAACGTCCTGCAGGCGGTCGCCACCGACTGATCCCTTCCCTCACGCAGCGCCGGGTCCTCTCCAGGGCCCGGCGCTGCACCACGTCCGGGTGGGGTGCTGCTGGTCAGGCTGGCGGTCGGGCTCCGCGCGGGAGTGGCGCGGGTGCTCGGGTCCGGCTGGTGTGGGAGGAGCGCGGGTGCTGGCTCAGGCTGGTGTGGGAGGAGCGCGGGTGCTCGGGTCAGGCTGCGCGCGGGAGGAGCGCGGCCAGGTCGGGGACGGTCAGGCCGGCGAGGGTGGCGGCGAGCGTGCGGCCGGGGCCGGGCGGGACCGGGACGTCGCCGGCCGGCACGACCAGCACCGCGCAGCCGGCGGCGACCGCCGACGCCGTGCCGGTCGGCGAGTCCTCGATGGCGACCGTGGCCGCCGGGTCGACGCCGAGGAGGCGGGCGGCGGCCAGGTAGGGATCCGGGGCTGGCTTCGCGTGCGCGACCTCGTCGCCGGCCACCGACACGTCGAAGAGCCGGCCGACCAGGTCACCCAGCGCAACCTCGACCAGCGACCGCTCCGTGTTCGTCACCAGCGCGGTCGGGATCCCGGCGGCCCGCACGGCGTCGATGAGCTCCTGCGCGCCCGGCCTCCACACCAGCCCCCGCGCGAACCGCTGCGCAGCCTCGTCCAGCAGCTTCTTCCCGCTCAGCGCCCGGTCCGCGTCCGGCCGGCCGACGTCCTCGTGCACGATCCGGACCGACACCTCG
>DATINN010000209.1:0-4027 GCA_035474175.1 Mycobacteriales bacterium
CCTCGCGATCCTGCTGGAGCCGACCTCGGGTCAGGTCGAGGCCGGCTGCCAGGGCACGCTGCGGGCCTACCTCACCCGGCCGGCGTGAACGCCGGCCCGGCGGCCACCCCGACCACCGACCGGTCGATGCCGAACCGGGACGGCAGCACCACCAGCGTGCCGCCGGCGGCGGCGATCCCGGCCGAGTCGGCCGGCGATGAGCCGCCCGATCATCCCCACCCCCTCGGTCGCCGCTCCGATGCGGCGCGGTGCGGTGCGGTTCCGCCGGACGGGTAGTTTGCCCGGCATGCGGCGTCCGGCGGTGGTTCTCGCGCTCGCCGGTGTGCTGCTGGGCGGGTGCAGCGGGGGTGACGAGGGGCCGACGGAGCTGTCGGTGACGACGCCGGGACCGTCGGCGACGGCCGGCACGGGCGGGGCGGCCACCCCTTCCGGGAGCAGCGCGGCGCCCAGCTCGGGCCCCGGTCCCACCTCGGGCCCCGGTCCCACCTCGGGCCCTGGTCCCACGTCGGCGCCGGGCACGTCCCCGGCGCCGGCGGCCGGGCCGCGGCAGGCGTACCAGGTGCTGGCGACGGACTGGCAGCGGGCCCGCGGCGTCTTCTTCACCGCGATCTCCGACGGCCGGCAGCGCCCGGTCGCCCAGCAGCGCACCCTGGCCGCGTCGTACCTGAAGGCCCAGCGGGCGTTCGCGACCGCGCTGACCGCGACCGACTGGCCGGCCGGCGCGCAGCCGGCCGTCCGGGCCCTGCTGGCCGTGAACCGGGAGCAGCAGGCGAACATCGCCGCGATGGCGACCGCGGGGTCCTCGGGCGCGTTCGCGGCCGCCCTGGGTCGCTATGGCGTGCTCACCGGCAAGGAGAACGCGGCCGTCACCGCGGTCGCGAAGGCGCTGGGCTGAGCCCGGGTAGCGTGGTCGGTCGTGACCGACCCGATCGACGACACCCGGCGTGACCACCGGCTTCCCGAGCACCACCGCGGCCCCGTCGTGCTGCGCCGCGACCAGATCAAGCCGGGCACGACCGACGAGCGGCTGCTGTCCAACCGGGGCCCCAAGGACTGGGTGCACGCCGACCCCTGGCGGGTGCTGCGGATCCAGTCCGAGTTCGTGGAGGGGTTCGGGCTGCTGGCCGAGCTGCCGGCCGCGGTCAGCGTGTTCGGCAGCGCCCGCACCGCGCCGGACGACCCGGAGTACGCCACCGGCCGCGAGCTCGGCGGCGCCCTGGCCCGGGCCGGGTTCGCGGTCATCACCGGCGGCGGCCCGGGCGTCATGGAGGCGGTCAACCGGGGCGCCTCCGAGGCCGGCGGGGTCAGCGTCGGGCTCGGCATCGAGCTGCCGTTCGAGCAGCGGCTCAACGACTGGGTCGACATCGGGCTCAACTTCCGTTACTTCTTCGCCCGCAAGACGATGTTCGTCAAGTACGCCCAGGCGTTCGTGATCCGGCCCGGCGGATTCGGCACGCTGGACGAGATGTTCGAGGCGCTGACCCTGGTGCAGACCCGGAAGGTGACCCGGTTCCCGGTGATCCTGGTCGGCACCGACTACTGGTCCGGGCTGATCAGCTGGGTCCGGGACACGCTGGTGCCCTCGGGCAAGGTCAACCCGGCCGACGTCGAGCTGCTCACGCTGACCGACGACATCGACGAGGTGGTCAAGATCGTCCTCGAGGCGGCCTCGTCGATGGAGAGCGCCGCGAAGCCGGCGTACGACGGCGAATGACCGCGATCGCGGTCTACTGCGCGTCCGCGACCCGGATCGACCCGGCCTTCCTCGACCTGGCCGCCGAGGTCGGGACCGCGATCGGCAAGCGCCGGCACGTGCTCGTCACCGGCGGCGGCTCGGTCGCGATGATGGGCGCCGTCGGGGTGGCGGCCCGGGCCGCCGGGGCGCACACGGTCGGGGTGATCCCGCGGCACCTGGTGCTGATGGAGGTCGCCGACCACGACTCCGACGAGCTCGTCCTGGTCGACACGATGCGCGAGCGCAAGGCCGAGATGGACCGGCGGGCGGACGCGTTCCTGGTGCTGCCGGGCGGGATCGGGACGCTGGAGGAGTTCTTCGAGGTCTGGACCGCGGCCAGCCTCGGCATGCACGCCAAGCCGGTGGTCGTGCTGGACCCGTCCGGGTTCTACGCCCCGCTGTGGTCCTGGCTGGACGACCTGTCCGAGCGCGGGTTCGTCCGCCGGACCGCGCTGGACACGCTCGTCCTCGCCCGTACGGTCGAGGAAGCCCTCACCGCCGCCGAGACCGGCCGCCTGCCCGGCTGAACCACCCCGGGGGCCGGTGCTGCCGGCGGTCCTGCCGGGCGGTCAGGGCCGTGGGCCGGGCCGGCTAAGCCAGGCCGCGGCGGGCGACGGCGGGCGGGCGGGTGCCGCGGATCGAGGCGACCGTGTCCAGCACCCGGCGGGTCGCGGTGACGTCGTGGGCGCGGAAGATGCGGGCGCCCAGCCAGGCCGAGACGGCCGTCGCGGCCAGCGTGCCCTCCAGCCGGTCGTCCGGCGGCAGGTCGAGGGTCTCGCCGACGAAGTCCTTGCGGGACAGCGAGACCAGCACCGGCCAGCCGGTCGCGACCAGCTCGCCCAGCCGCCGGGTCACCTCCAGCGAGTGCCGGGTGTTCTTGCCGAAGTCGTGGGCCGGGTCGATGACGATCCCGTCCGGCCGGACGCCGCGGTCGACCGCCGTCCGGGCCAGCCCGGTCACGGTGGCGACGACGTCCTGCACCACGTCCTCGTACGCGACCCGGTGCGGGCGGGTGCGCGGCGGCAGGCCGCCGGCGTGGGCGCAGATCAGCCCGGTCCCGAACGCGGCGGCCACCTCGGCCAGCCCCGGGTCGACCCCGCCCCAGGTGTCGTTGAGCAGGTCGGCGCCCTCGCCCGCGAGCACCCGGGCCACCTCCGCGCGCCAGGTGTCGACGCTGATCACGAGGTCCGGGTGCGCGGACCGGACCGCGGCGACCACCTCGGCCGTGCGGCGCAGCTCCTCGGCCGGGTCGACCTCGTCGCCCGGCCCGGCCTTGACCCCGCCGATGTCCACGATCCCGGCGCCGTCGGCCACCGCCCGGTCGACCGCGGCCAGCGCCGCGCCCAGCCCGTACGTCGCGCCGCGGTCGTAGAACGAGTCCGGCGTGCGGTTGACGATCGCCATCACGACCAGCTCGTCGTCGCCGAACTCCCGCCGCCCCAACCGCAACCCCACCACCCCACCCTGCCACCGGCCCGGCCGCGGCGCCCGGTCGCTCCCCGGCCGGGCCGGGGACAGGCGACCGTGCCACCATCTGGGGGTGGGCACCGTGCTGGGCTACATCATCGCGCTGCTCGTCGTGGGCGGGCTGCTGTTCCTCGCCGCGTCGTACACGTTCGGCCGCGGCGAGGAGATGGCGCCGGTCCTGCCCGACGGCACCCCGGTCGAGCTGCCCGACGACCGGCTGGCCGGCGGCGACGACCTGCGCGCGCTGCGGCTGTCGGTCGCGGTCCGGGGCTACCGGATGGACGAGGTCGACTGGCTGCTGGACCGGATGGCCGAGCAGGTCGACACCCGGGACCGGGAGATCGCGCGGCTCCGCTCGGTGCTGCACGTGGAGCCGATCAGCGCGGGCGGCAACGAGGACGAGCCCGAGCTGCTGACCCACCCGTTCCCGCCGGTCGCCGACGTCTCCGGCGCGTCCGACGACTCCGACGGCACCGGCGACTACCGCGGCGAGCACGTGCGCCCCGAGCCGGACGGTGCCGGGCCGCGGCGCGTCCCCGAGGGCACCGGCGACACCGGCGCCCGGCCCGACCGGCCGGCCCGGCACGTGCACACCACCGACACCACCCCGGACGCCGAGTGAGCGCCGCCGTCCGCGACACCTCGCCCGGTGGCGGTGACGTCCGGTTCGAGGTCGACGTCGACGCCCCGGTCGAGCGGACCTGGGCCGCCGCCACCGACTGGGACCGCCAGGGCGAGTGGATGCTCGGCACCACCGTCCGCGGCACCGTCAACGACGGCCGCGGCGTCGGCGGCGGCATCCGCGCCGCCACCGGCCTGGGCCCG
>DATINN010000210.1:0-25109 GCA_035474175.1 Mycobacteriales bacterium
GGCTGGGACCCAGCCGGTGCCGGAGCGGGTCGCGGCGGTGGGAGCGGCCCGGTCCGGGTCGAGGGCGATCGCCGGGTCGGTCGGGCCCACCCGCCGGGACGTCGCCAGCACCGAGCCGAGCAGGATCAGCGCGAACCCGACCCCGGTCGCGACCGTGAACGACTCGTCCAGCACCAGCACGCCGAGCAGCACCGCGACGGCCGGGTTGACGTAGGTGATCACGGTCGAGCGGGCCGGGCCGACCTCGGCGATGAGCCGGAAGCAGACCAGGAACGCGACCGCGGTGCACACCACCGCCAGCGTCAGCACGGCCAGCACCGCCTTCCCGGACGGCCAGGCCGAGGGCGCCTCGAGGATGCCGGCCGGCAGGTAGGCCACGGCCGAGATCGCCAGCGAGGCCGCGACCACGCCCATCGAGGGCAGGTCGGACAGGGTGCGGGCGAGGATGGCGGGACCCAGCGCATACCCGATGACGACGAACGCGACGGCCAGGATCGCCCGCACGTCCCCGGCCCCGACCTCGAAGCCGACCAGCGCGCCGACGCCGGCCATGCCGACGAGCAGGCCGGCCAGCCGGCGCCGCCCGAGCCGCTCCCGGTCCGGCCCGAACCGGGCCAGCAGCGCCCCGACCAGCGGCACGCCCGCGACCAGCAGGCCGGTCAGCGAGCTGGACAGCCGCTGCTCGGCGAAGCCCAGCAGCAGCCACGGACCGCAGATCTCGACCACCGTGTAGAGCAGCAGCGCCTTCCAGCGCGGCAGCAGCGGCCGGATCTGGCCGCGGGCCAGCGCGATCGGCATCAGCAGCAGGGCGGCCAGCCCGGTGCGGGCCAGCACCAGCGTGGCCGGCGCGATCTCGTCCACCGCCACCTTGATCAGCAGGTACGGGATGCCCCAGATCACGGCCATCGCGGCGAACAGGATCCAGCCGCGGCGGGTCATCGCGGCCGCCTCGGCGTACGGCGTGGCATGGAGCGGTCCTCCCGGGTCGACGGTTGCCTGCATCCTCGACCGTCCGGGCCGCCGGATTGTTCCGGGTGAGCCCCGACCCGGCCGGTCGCGTGTCGCCGGGGGCATCCGGGTAGAGCACGGGCATGTCTGTCCGCACCGTCGTCGCCGCCCTGCTCGGCGCGCTGCTGCTGTCCGGCTGCGTCGTCACCGTCGGCTCCGGCTCCGGGGGGTCGGGCTCGGGCGGGGACGCCCCGATCGGCCAGGTCAACCGGGACGACCTGGCCGGCGACGAGCAGAGCGCGGTCGGGGCCACGGACGCGTTCTGGCGGCAGGTGTTCCCGGAGGTCTTCCGCGGCTCCTACCGCTCGCCCGCGGTGCGTGGCGGCTACGAGGGCGAGAACGGGCCGACCTGCGGCGGTCAGCCGTCGGTGGCGTTCAACGCGTTCTACTGCCCGTCCCAGGACTTCCTGGCCTGGGACGAGAACCTGATGGCGGCCGGCTACAAGCAGATCGGCGACGCCTGGGTCTACCTGATCATCGCGCACGAGTGGGGGCACGCGATCCAGGCCCGGTTGCAGGCCGACCAGGTCTCGGTCGCGGCCGAGCTGCAGGCCGACTGCCTGGCCGGGGCGACGCTGTTCGGGGCGGCCGACCGGGGGCTGCTGCAGTTCGAGCGGGGCGACACCGATGAGCTGGCCAAGACGCTGGCCGCGGTCGCCGACGACTACCCGTGGACGGACGAGAGCGACCACGGCGACGCCCGGCAGCGGACCGCGTCCTTCAACCAGGGCGCCCAGGGCGGCCCGACGGCCTGCGTCCGCTAATCCAGGAGCTTCTGGAGGTCGCCGTAGGGCAGGCCGCCGGCCATCGCGCCGTAGGTGCCGGCGGTGAGCAGCTCGACCGCCGCCCGCTCGGCCGCGCCGTAGGCCGTCTCGGCCAGCGCGGTGCCGACGCTGACCCGGCGCACGCCCAGCGCGGCCAGCTCGGCCACCGCCGGGCCACCGGGACCGGCCAGCACGTTGACCGGCAGCGCGATCTCGGCCACCAGGGTGCGCAGCACGCCCGGGTCGAGCACGCCGGGCACGAAGATCCCGTCCGCGCCGGCCGCCCGGTAGGCCTCGGCCCGCACGATCGTCTCCGGCAGCCGGTCGGCCGGGTCGCCGATGCCGAGCAGGAACAGGTCAGTGCGGGCGTTGACGAACAGCTCCGGCCCGCCGGCGTCGCGGGCGGCCGCGATCCGGTCGGCGTGGGCCGCGGGCGAGCCGCCGCCGTCCTCGATGTTGATCCCGACCGCGCCGGCCTCGGTGACCGCGCGGACGGTGGCGGTCACGTCGGGCGCGCCGGACTCGACGTCGGCCGTCACCGGGACCGCCACCGCCGCGGCGATCCGGCCGATCGCAGCGGCCAGCAGGTCGAGCGGCAGCCGGTCGCCGTCCGGCACGCCGAGGCTCCAGGCCACGGCGCCGCTGGTGGTGGCGACGGCGACGGCACCGGCCCGCTCGACCAGGCGGGCGGACGCGACGTCCCAGGCGTTGGGCAGGACGAGCACGCCACCGGCGTGCAGCTGGCGGAAGTCCGCGGCGAGTGTCATGCCGGTATCCCAGCACCGGGGTACGACAGTTTCTTGGTCGTTTCGCCGGTTGGCTGTCTGGCTCAGTTTCCGGCGGATTCCGGCCGTCGTCGTCCCCGGCCGGCTCAGTGGTTGCGCCAGGACCGGCCGTCCCGCTCGATCAGCCGGTCGGCCTCGTCCGGCCCCCACGAGCCCGCCTCGTACGTCGGGATCCGCTTGGGGTCGTCGGCCCAGTGCTGGATCACCGGGTCGATGATCCGCCAGCACTGCCGGACCTCGTCCGACCGGATGAACAGCGTCGGGTCGCCGACCAGCGCGTCCAGCAGCAGCCGCTCGTACGCCTCGGGCGACTCCTCCGGGAAGGACTCCCCGTACGAGAACTCCATCGAGGCCGTCCGGACCCGGAAGCTGTGCCCGGGCACCTTGGCCCCGAAGCGCAGCGTGATCCCCTCGTCCGGCTGGATCTGCAGCACCAGCGCGTCCGGGTCGAGCTCGGAGGCGGCCCCGGCGGCGATCGGCAGGTGCGGCGGCCGCTGGAACTGCAGCGCCACCTCGGTCACCCGCCGCGGCAGCCGCTTGCCGGTGCGCAGGTAGAACGGGACGCCGGCCCAGCGCCAGTTGTCCACGTCCAGCCGGAGGGCCGCGTACGTCTCGGTGCTGGAGAGCGGGTCGACGCCGGGCTCCTCCCGGTAGCCGGCCATCAGCTCGTCGCGGGTGCCGCCCCGGGTGTATTGCCCGCGGACCGCGATCCGGTCGATGTCCGGCGTGGTCGGCAGCCGGATCGCCTGCAGCAGCTTGACCTTCTCGTCCCGCACCGCCTCGGCGTCGAACGACGTCGGCGGTTCCATCAGCGCCAGCGCCAGCACCTGCAGGACGTGGTTCTGCAGGATGTCGCGGGTCGCGCCGGCCGTCTCGTAGAACCCGCCGCGGGTGCCGACACCGAGCGTCTCGGCCACCGTGATCTGCACGTGGTCGACCCAGGTCCGGTTCCAGATCGGCTCGAAGACCGCGTTGGCGAACCGCAGCGCCAGCACGTTCTGCACGGTGTCCTTGCCGAGGTAGTGGTCGATCCGGAAGACCTGGTCCTCGTCGAAGTGCGCGTGCACGGTCGCATCGAGCTGCTCGGCCGTCCGCTCGTCCGTCCCATACGGCTTCTCGATCACCACCCGGGCGGTCAGGCCGGGCCGGCGGTTGAGCCCGACCTCCCCCAGCCCGGTCGCGATCGGCGCGAACGCCTCCGGCGGGGTGGAGAGGTAGAAGAGCCGGGTGCCGGCGGTGCTGCGGGTCGCGTCCAGCTCGTCGAGCAGCTCGGACAGGCGCCGGTAGGTGTCCGGGTCGTCGTACGCGCCGGCCAGGTAGCGGTAGCCGCCGGTCAGCTCCGGGTTGACCGAGACGCCGCCGTCGAGCACCTTGGCCCGGAAGTCCTCGTCGGTCATCGGCGTCCGGCCGACCCCGACCACCGCGAACTGCGGCGGCAGCCGCTTGCTCCGGGCCAGGCTCTCCAGCGCCGGCACCAGCTTGCGCCGGGTCAGGTCGCCGGACGCCCCGAAGATGACCACCACCGACGGCGGGGCGTTGCGCTCGACCAGTTCCTGATCAACAGACGGATCCACGCCTCCACCCAACCGGTTGGTCCGCCGGTGTGTCTAGCGACCCGGGGTCGCATTCCCCCCGGCGAGCAGGTGCAGCAGCGCGTCCGCGTACGCCCCGTCGGGCTCGTCGCCGGTGAACTCGACGACCTCGTCCCAGATCGTCACGACCACCCGGTAGCGGTTGCCGGCCCGCTCCAGCCGGTGGAACGCCGGGCCGAGCAGCTCCCGCAGCTGGTCCTCGCGCGGCAGCCAGACCGTGGCGTCCTTGTCCACGTCGTCCAGCGCCCACTCGGTCGTGCCGTTGAAGCCGATCACCGTGCGGCCGGGCAGGTCGTGGACCTCGATCGTCATCGTGGACAGCACGAAGACCTCGTCGTCCATGCCCTTGTCCGGGATGAAGAACCGGTCCCCCGGCGCCGGGTCCCAGACCAGGCCGGCCGCGGCCAGCCGGCGCGCCAGCGGGAGGGGGATCACCTCCCCATATTGCCGGGTAAGCAGCCGTGCGTGCACCCCGAGGACGAGCTGGCGGCGCAGCGGCTGGACCTGCTGGCGCAGGCCGGCCAGCTCCGGGCCGACCTGGCCGGCATGATGGCCGCCTCCGCGGGGGACAACGCCGACGACGAGCACGATCCCGAGGGCGTGACGATCGCGTTCGAGCGGGCGCAGATCGTGGCCATGCTCGGCCGGACCGAGGCCCGGGTGCTGGAGCTGGACCGGGCGCTGGAGCGGCTGGCCGAGGGCACGTACGGGACCTGCGCGGTGTGCGGGCGGCCGGTCGGGGCGGAGCGCCTGGCCGCCCGCCCCGACGCCACCACCTGCATCGACTGCGCCACCCGCTCCCGCTGACCGCACCCCGGCGGCGGGGCCTCAGACGATGGGGGCCTGGATCGTGAGGGTGCGGCCGAAGGCGGGGTCCCGCGGCGCGTCGGTGAGCAGCCGGCCGAGCGCGTCCCGCAGGCCGATCCGCTCCTCGGTGGCGATCCGCGCCACCCGCCCCGCCACCTGCGGCGCGGCGAAGGACGTCCCGTACACCAACGCGAACGCGTCCGGGCCGAAGCTGTCCGCCGGCTCGCCGAAGGCCGGGTCCTCGCAGCCCTCCACGTACGTCGTGAGGACGCCGTCGCCGATCACCGAGCAGTCCACCCAGATCCCCCGGCTGGACCAGGTCGCGCCGGTCAGCTGCTGGGTCAGCGCCCCGACCGCGACCACGCCGCGGCAGGCGGCCGGCCACACCGGCCGGGTGTCCCCGTCGTTGCCGGCGGCCGCGACGACCAGCGCCTCCAGCGGCGACTCGGCCGCCATCGCGTCGATCGTGTCCAGCGCCCCCTGCAGGGCCAGCGGCGGCGTGTCGTCGAGCGTGCTGGTGCCCAGCGACAGGTTGACCACCACGGACTGCCCGGCGTCGAACGCCTCCTGCACCGCCTGCACCAGCACCCGCGCGACCTCGGTCTCGGCCGCGCCCCCGTCGGACGGGACCGGGTTGTAGACCACCAGCGGGACCAGCGGCGCCTCGCTCTGCACCAGGCCGGCGACCGCCGTGCCGTGCCCGCCGGCCGCGTCCAGCAGCGAGTTGGCCGGGCTGACGTCGAGCAGGTCGATCGTGCCCGGGTCGTCGGGACCCAGCGTGCCCGGCTGCCGGGCCAGCCCGGCCAGCCAGCCGTCGGCGCGCTTCTGGTCGGCCACCCCGGTGTCGATCACCGCGACCCGGACCGGGCCCTCGGTCACCGCGACCTGGTCCAGCGCGGGCCAGGACCGCGTCGCCGGCGACGCGCCGCCCTTGCTCTTGATCACCACCTGCATCGCGGTGACGTAGTTGTACGCCGCGGGCACGCCGTCGCGGTGCAGCGCGCCCCGGTCGTTCTTGACCGAGCGCAGCTCCCGCTCCGGCGACAACGCCAGCCGCAGCACCCGGCCGCCGGTCCCGGGCACCGGCTCCGGCCGGGCCGCCCCCGGCGGCAGCGCGCTCTCCCGGCCGGCCAGGTCCTCGGCCCGCACCAGCAGCTCGTCCGAGGCGACCAGCAGCGGCGCGCCACGCTCGTCCTCCACCACCTCGAAGTCGGGCAGCCGCGGGTCGCGCCGGCGGCGCTCCGCGGCCTGCTCGTACAGCCGGCGGAGCAGGCCCGGCCGCTGCCACCGGCCCTCGGTGCTGATCGCGTGGTCCTCGATGGTCCGGACATCCGCCTCGGCGGCCCGCCGCTGGCTGGTCATTCGGTGCTGTCCTCCTGAAGGTCGCCACTACGCTGAACCCGGACCGCACAGAACGGACCGGCCCCCGATGGAAGAGCGCAGCGCGGAGATTCTGATACGCGCGTCGGCGGCGTACGTCAAGGTGGTCGCGGATCCGCGCACCGGCGGGCCGGAGGCGGCCGCCCTGGTCGCCGAGGCCCGGGCCGCCGGCGCCACCGAGGCGCTGGTCGCGGCGCTGCGGGCCGAGGCCTGGTGGCACCGCGGCCGGCTGGACGCGGCCGGGGCCAAGCGGCTGCTGGACGAGGCGGTCGGGCTGGCCCGGCGCGCGGGGCTGACCGAGCGGCTCGGCGAGGTGCTGACCACCCGGGGCGCGGTCAACCACGAGCTGGGCCGGCCGGCCGCCGCGGCCCGGGACTTCGAGGCCGCCGCCGGGCTGGTCCGCGGCGGGATGGTGGCCGAGCTCGCGGCCCAGCAGGGCGCGCTGGCCCACAACCAGGGCCGGCTGGCCGAGGCGGCCCGGCTCTACCGGCGGGTGCTGGCCGCGCCGGGCGTACCGGTGGACGTGCGGGCGAAGGTGGCCAACAACCTCGGCCTCATCGAGAGCGAGCGCGGCCGGCCGGAGCTGGCGCTGGCCTGGCTGGACCAGGCCGCGGCGGTGGCGGAGGGGGTGCTGCCGCGGTTCGCGGCCTACATCGCGGAGTCGCGGGCGGCGGCGACGGTGCAGGCCGGCCGGCTGCCGGAGGGGCTGGCGCTGTTCGGCGAGGCCGCCGCCCGCTACCGCAAGGCCGGCCTGCCGCTGGGCGAGCTGCACGCCGAGCACGCCGACGCCCTGGTCGAGCTGCGGCTGCTGCCGGAGGCGCGGGAGCAGGCGCGGCTGGCGATCGAGATCTTCGAGTCCGAGGGCGTCCCGCTGATGGCGGCGGAGGCACGGCTGCGGGCGGCCCAGCTGGCGCTGCTCGGGGACGAGCCGGAGTCGGCGGCGGAGCTGGCGACCGAGGTCGCGGCCCGGTTCCGGCGGCAGCGGCGCGGCAGCTGGGCGGCGCGGGCGGACCTGGTCGCGATCGAGGCCCGGCTGCGGTCGGGGACGCCGCTGGGCCCGGACGTGGCCGCCGCCCGGCGGGCCGCGGCGGTGCTGCGCCGGGCCCGGATGCCGGCCGCGGTGCACGCGTCGCTGGTGGCCGGTCAGGTCGCGGCGGCGGCCGGCCGGGCGCCGCTCGCGGCCGCGTCCTGGGCCGACGCGGTCACGCTGTCCCGGGAGGCGCCGGTGCTCGTCCGGCTGCGGGGCCGGGTCGCCGGGGCGCTGGCCGGGCGGCTGGCCGGGGACTCCGCGGCCGTGCTGCGGCACAGCCGGGCCGGGCTGGCCGACCTGGCCCGGCACCGGTCGTCGCTGGCGTCGTACGAGCTGCGGGTGCTGGCGTCCGGGCAGGGGGTGGAGCTGGGCCGACTCGGGCTGGCCGCCCTGGTGCGCACCGGGACGCCGGCCCAGGTCCTGGACTGGATGGAACGCACCCGCGCGGCCGCGGTCTCGGCCGTCTCCCCGGATCCCGCGTCCCCGGCCGGCGGGACCGGCGCGGCGGCAGGGACGGGTGGGGAGTGGGCTGAGTTGGAGGGTGAGCTGGCGGCGATGCGGGCGGCCGCGGCGGAGGTGCGGGCGGCGCCCGGTGGCGGCCGCCGGCAGGCGGAGTGGAGCGCCCGGCAGGCCGAGCTGGAGGCGCGGATCCGGCAGAGCTCCTGGCTGCGTACGGCCGCCCGGGCCCAGCCGGCGCCGCGCCTGTCGCTGGCGTCGCTGCGGGCCGCGCTCAGGGACCGGGTGCTGGTCGAGTACGACGTGCTGGACGGCGACGTGATCGCCGCGGTCGTCTCCGCCGGCCGCACCAGGCTGGTCCGGCTGGGCCCGCTGGCGGCGGTGACGTTCGAGATCAGCGCGCTGCTGTTCGCGCTGCGGCGGCTGGCCCGCGGCACCGGCTCGACCGCGGCCGCCCTCGGCACCGCCCGGGCCGGCCTGGACCGGCTGGCCGCGCTGCTGCTCACGCCGCTGGACCTGCCGCCGCACGAGGGGCTGGTCGTCGTCCCGGTCGGCGTGCTGCAGCGGGTGCCGTGGTCGGCGCTGCACCCGGTGCCGGTGTCGGTCGCGCCGGCCGCGGCCATGTGGGAGCGCAGCGCCCGGTCGGTGCCGCCGGGCGGGGACGTCGTGCTGGTGGCCGGGCCGGACGTGCCCGGGGGCTCGGCCGAGGTCGAGGCGCTGGCGTCGGTGCACCCGGCCGCGGTGGTGCTCCGGCCGCCGGGCTCGACCGCCGGTGCGGTGGTCGCGGCGCTGTCCCGGGCCTCGCTGGCCCACCTGGCCTGCCACGGGCGGATCCGCCCGGACAACCCGATCTTCTCCTCGCTCGTGCTGGCCGACGGTCCGCTGACCGTGCACGAGCTGGAGCTGCGCGGGCTCGCGCCGCACCGGATCGTGCTGGCGGCGTGCGAGTCCGGCTCCGAGGTCGGCTACCTGGGCAACGAGACGCTCGGCTTCGTGTCCGCGCTGCTCGCCCGCGGCACCGCCGGGCTGGTCGCCAGCGCCATCGTCGTACCCGACTGGAACGTGGTGCCGCTGATGCGTTCGCTGCACGCGTCGGTGTTGCAGGGTGCGTCGCTGGCGTCGGCCCTGTTCGCGGCGCGGGCGGAGCTGGACGTGTCGGACCCGCGGGCGTTCGTGAGCTGGTGCGCGTTCAACGCGTTCGGGGCGGCCTGAGGAACCCGGCCGGATCCTCCGCTCGTTTGGGTAGGAACCCGCTCGGGGCCGGTAGTTCTCGACAGGAGGATCCGATGAGTGAGACGCCGCGGGACCAGCGCGGACTGTGGAGCGAGGTCAACGCCCGGATCGAGGAACTGGCCGAAGTGCTGCGCGGTCACCTGTCGCCCGATGCGGCGCGGACTCCCACCGACCCCACCGCGCCCGGCGGCGCCCGGTCCACGGCTGGTCCGGAGTCAGCCCCCTGGGCCGGCCCCGCCACCGCCGACCCCAGTGGCCCCAGGGACACCACGAGTCCTACGGGCACCAGCAGCCCCAGTGAAACCAACAGCCCCACCAGCCCCACTGGTCGCAACAGCACCAACGGCCCGGCCGACGGCGACCCGTGGGCCGCGGCTACCGCCGCCCCCCGCCCGGACTGGGCGCGCCCGACCGCCACGCCGTCGACCGGCGCCGCGTCCGCACCCAGCGGAACCGCCCCCGACGCCTCCTGGAGCGCCCCGGTCGCCGGAGCAGCCCCCGAGGAGCCCTCCGCGCCCGCCGCTTCCACCGGACCGACCGCCGACTCACCCCGGCCCGGAAACACCAACGACCCCACCGCCGCACCTGGCGCCTCCACCGGCACCGGCGCAACCGGCCCGGACCCCGCCGGCGCCGGCACGGGCGCCGGTACGGCGTCGGCCGGAGCAGGTGCCGGAGCCGGACCGGGTGCCGGTACGGGGTGGGTCGGACCGGGTGCCGCGGCGGAATCGGATGCTGGCACTGGAGCGGGACCGGGCAGTGGTGCCGCAGCGGGACCTGGTGCCGGCGCACGAGCAGGTGCCGGGCCCGGCGCCGAGGCCGGAGCCGGCGCCGCCGGAGCCGGTGCGGGCAGCGCCCGCGGGGCCGGTGCGGGCGGCGCCGAAGGCGGTCCGGAAGGTGCGTGGCGGTGGGTCGGGTCGGCCCGCTGGGGCACGTCGGAGTGGTCGACCCGGTCCGGCCGGCCGACCTGGTCCGGACGGCCCCGGACCGGCGGCCCGGACTGGGACACGGCCCGGGAGTCGATGCGGGAGATGCGCGAGACGGCCCAGCGGTTCGCCTCCCAGGCCGCCGACGCCGCCCGGGACCCCGAGGTACGCGACTCGGCCCAGCGCGCCGTCCGCTCACTCGGCGACGCCATCGCCACCACCGCTCAGGAAGTCGCAACCGAGCTCCGCGAACGCATGCGCAACCCCCGCTGGTCCGACACAACCAAGCCCCGCCCCACCGAGCGCCCCCCGGTAGCCCCCACCACCGACGACCCCCCGACCACCTGACCCGACGAAGTCCGCGGTCGGCAGCGAGATGTGCGACGGCAGGGAACCTCACCGATGACCGCGAAGCCCAGGTACGTGCTCTCCGACCATCCCGACGCCGACCTCCAGAAGGAGGACCTCCGCGACAGCCGGGGTCGGCGCATCACCCAGGACTACGTCGACTCCGCCGTGGCGGATGTCCACGAGAAGATCGGACGCGGACGTCCGTCCCTGTCCGCCCCTGGGCGGCGGTCGCCGCAGGTCACCTTCCGCCTGCCGTCAGACCTCCGCGAACGCGCCGAAGCCCAGGCTCGGCAGGAGGGCACCAAGGTCTCCGACGTCGCCCGCCGCGCGCTCGAGGAATACCTCACCCGGCACCGCCCGGCCTCCTGATCCGCGTCGGTCCACCTCGGCGTCGGCGAGGCGGCATCAGGTCGCCGGCGCCGGATCCGGGGTCGGGGGGTGGGGTTCTTCCACGTCGGCGTCGATGTCGGTGAGGAGGTCCATCAGGGACTGCGCGTTGGTCTGCGCGTAGTCGGAGTAGCAGTTGTTCATCAGGACGTGGGTCTCCTGGGCCTGCGAGGCCAGGTCGGCGACCTTCGGCGCCCAGGCCTTCAGCTCGGCCGGTGAGTAGTGGTAGCCGAAGCGGTCGTAGATGTCCTTGCTGGTCCACTTCTCGCTGTGCCCGTGGAAGCGGATCACGGCCAGGTCGGCGGTCGCCGCGACCACCGGCGGGATCGAGGACGCGTGCCCCTGCGGCATGTCCACGCACACGTACGGCACCCCGTACGACCGGAGGAAGTCCAGCGTCTCGGCCTGGTTGTCCTCCGACATCCAGGTCTTGTTGCGGAACTCGACCACGATCGGCACCGGCGCCGCCCGCCGCTTGCACTCCAGGATGTATTCCTTGTTGCGCCGTCCGATCGGGAACCACTGCGGGAACTGGAACAGCAGCGCGCCCAGCTTCCCGGCCTGGTGCAGCGGGTCGAGCGCGGCCAGGAACCGGTCCCAGACCTGGTCCACGACGGCCGGGTCGAGATCCTTCGCGTACACGTTGGTCTTGGTCGACTCCGGCCGCAGGTCCTTGTAGATCGAGGCGACCCGGGTCGGGTGCTGGGTCAGCATCGAGTAGGCCTTGATGTTGAACGTGAAGCCCGGCGGCGTCCGGACCGCCCACAGCTCGCTGTTCCGCTCGTTGGGCGGCGTGTAGTAGGTCGAGTCGACCTCGACGATCGGGAACTTCGACGCGTAGAACGCCAGCCGCTCCTCGGCCGTCTTCGCGTCGTCGGGATACCACCCGCTGGCGAGCAGGGTCTTGTCGGTCCACGACGCCGTACCGATCCGGATGTGTCCCACGGGACCTGCCTACCCCAGGGGTCCGACAATCACTGCAGGGTGCCGGCCCGCCAGGCCGACGCCGCCCGCTGCAGCCCGTCGGCGCAGGCCTCGTTGCGCTCGGCCAGCGGGATCTCCTCCGCGCCCAGCTCCCGCCGCCCGGAGGCCACGACCCGGAAGAACGCCGCGGCCCGCTCCAGCGCCACGTCGAAGTCCCCCCGGTACGCCCCGGTCAGCACGGACTCGGCCAGTGCCCGCACCGCGGCCGGGTCGGCGTCGTCGGAGACACCGGCGACGACCTCGTCGACGGGCGCGTACGCCCGGCCGGCCCGGTACATCCGGGCGACCGCCTCGCCCTGCCGCTCGGTCCAGGTCCGCAGCAGGTAGAGCGCCCACAGGGCGCCCGGCAGCGAGTCCGGCGGGGAGTCGCGCCACAGCTCGGACAGGGTGTCCAGGCCGACGGTCTCGGCCAGGTCGACCAGCCGGGACGTCTCCGGCCCGGCGTCCCCGCGGCCGGCGTCGACCAGCGCGGCGGCGGTGGCGTGGGCCAGCTCCAGCCGCGCCAGCGGCTCGCCGGCGGTCACCGCCTCGGCCAGCGATTCGACGTGGGCGGAGAGCAGGGGGCGCTCACGGCGGCGCTCCGGCTCGGGCACGCGGGGTCTCCTCCCCGTCCGGGTGCAGGAAACCGCGGTGTCCCCCGGGGCGCCGCGGCTCCTCCATGGTAAATCCCGGGAGTCCTGAGCGTGGTCCGCGCGTTGGGATAAAGAGGGTCGCGCGCGCGGCCGGCTTGGTGGACGGAGAGCACGTGAGCGACGGACAGACCGGTCAGGACGCCGACTGGTCGGAGCGGTACGCGGAGACCGGCGGGTGGCCGCCGCCCGCGGCGGATCAGCGTCGCTACGAGCCCGGGGTTCCCGGCACTCCCGGCGAGCCCGACCCGACCGCCCCGTGGACGGACTCCCCGACCGGAGCCGGCGCGCCCGGCGACGGGCCCCACGACCGTCCGGACGGTCCCGCCGACGGCGTCCAGCCCGGGTACGGCAGCACGCCCGACCAGGGCGGCTACGGCAGTGGACCCGCCTACGGTGGCCCCGGCCAGACCGGGTACGGCACGCAAGCCGGCCCCGCCTACGGTGGCGCGGCGGGGCAGTGGGGTCCGCCCCCGCAGTGGAGCCAGGCCGCGAGCTGGGACCAGCCCGCCAACCAGCCCGGCCCCCCGCCGGCCGATGGCGTACCGCAGGGACCGTGGGCCCCGGGCGACTCCGCGTACGGACGGCTGAGCGGCGGCGGTCCCCGGCGCACGCCGCCGCAACCGCAGCGCCGGCCCTGGGACAACCGCCCGCAGCGCGCGCGGACGGCCCGCAGCGGCGGCACGCCGATCACGCTCGGCCTGATCGCGGTGTGCGTGGTCGTGTTCCTGCTCCAGCAGGCCGACCCCACGATCACCACCCGGTACGGCCTGGTCCCGCTGTTCGTCGAGCAGGGGCAGTGGGAGCGGCTGATCACCTCCGCGTTCCTGCACGCCAACGTGCTGCACCTGGCGACCAACATGCTGACGCTCTACATCGTCGGCGCGCCGCTGGAGCGGGTGCTGCGGACGGGGCGATACCTGACGATCTACCTGCTGTCCGCGCTCGGCGGCTCGCTGCTGTCGCTGTGGCTGAGCCCGCAGTTCAGCATCGGCGTGGGCGCGTCCGGCGCGATCTTCGGCCTGTTCGGCGCGCTGCTGATCCTGCGCCGCCAGGTCGGCGCGGAGGCGAGCGGGCTGGTCGTGCTGATCGGGCTCAACCTGTTCATCTCCTTCGCGGTGCCGAACATCAGCTGGCAGGCGCACATCGGCGGCCTCATCACCGGCGTGCTGGTCGCGCTGGCGCTGCGGGCGGCCGACCGGGCCCGGCGCCGCCCCGCCGCGTGAGCCCACAGCGGGTGAGCCCGCACCAGGCGGGCCCGCGCCGGGTTGATCCGGCCCGGCCGTGGAAGGCTGGTGCGGTGCGAGGGGACGGCGACGGCTGGACGCGCTGCGCGGCCGGCCACCGGCACTGGGGCCGCAACGGCGCCGCCGGGCTGTTCCTGCGGGACGGGCAGCGCGTCGTCCTCCAGCATCGCGCGCTGTGGAGCCACCAGGGCGGCACCTGGGGCGTTCCCGGCGGCGCCCGCGACAGCGACGAGACCGTGATCGAGGCCGCCCTGCGCGAGACCGCCGAGGAAGCCGGGATCGACCCGGCCGCCGTCCGGCCGTACGGGCTGCTGGTCGACGACCACGGCGGCTGGTCGTACAGCACCGTGCTGGGCGTGCCGGTGAAGCCGGTCGACCCGGTGCCGACCGGCGGCGAGAGCGAGGACGTCCGCTGGGTCGACGTCGCCGACGTGGACGGGCTGCCGCTGCACCCCGGGTTCGCGGCGGCCTGGCCGGTGCTGCGCGACGCTCCCCCGCCGCTCCTGCTGGTCGTCGACGCCGCCAACGTCGTCGGCGCCCGCGGCCGCGGCGACGGCTGGTGGCGGGACCGGGCCGGCGCCACCGCGCGCCTGCTGGACGCGCTGGCCCCGCTGGCCGGCGGCCTGACCGACCTGCCCGACGGCGTCCCGACCGGCGGCCTCGACCTGGTCATCCCGCGGATCGTGGTGGTCGTGGAGGGCGCGGCCCGGGCGGTGCTGGACGGCCGCGGCGAGTGGCCGGTCGAGGTCGTGGCCGCGCCCGGCGAGGGCGACGACACGCTGGTGGAGGTGGCCGGCGACCAGGGCGTGGTGGTCACCGCCGACCGCGGCCTGCGGGCCCGCCTCGACGCGGCCGGCGCCCGCTGGACCGGACCGTCCTGGCTGCTGCGGCAGCTGGACGGCGGATGACCACCCGGACCGGGCCTGTCGCGGGTGGTGCCCGGTTGATTACGTTGAGCCCGAGAGGACGGTGAGGGTGCGCGCACCGGATCACGGCGGCGTCCTGCGCTCCATGCGGGACGCCGTGGACCAGGAGCTCGCCGCCGCGGAGACCGGCGGGCGGCGGGCGTCGTTCGGGGTGGACGCGACCCGGGTCGCCCGCGGCTCCGGCGGCTGCCTCTACCGGGTCGACCCGCCGCCGGAGGTGACGCTGGTCGAGGACGCGCCGGCCCGGCTGTCGGCCGGCGACCGCGCCGCCGAGGGCCGGCTGGGCTCCGTCGCCGACGAGAGCTGCCTGGTCGAGGTGGACGAGGACCTGGGCCCGCGGGTCGTCGACGGCCGGCTGGTCGTGGACAACCTCGGCCCGCTGCGCGGCCTGCGGACCCGGCTGGAGGCGCTGGAGGGGCTGCCGAGCCCGCCGACGTTCCGGTTCGACCAGGCCGAGCTGGTGCTCGGGCCGCCCGGCGGCAAGCTGAAGGACCCGATCTCGGTGGCCGCCGACGAGACCAGCGAGTGGGCGCTCAACGACCGGACCGGCGACGTGCTGCGCAGCGCGCTGCGGCAGCGCTGGGCCCAGGTCCGGACCCCGCCGGGCACCGACACCGTCGGCCTGGTCGCCCGGCTGCTGGACCGGCTGCTGGCGCTGGACGCGCGGGTGCTGTTCACCGCCCCGACCGGCCCGGCCACGGACCGTACGGTCGGGGCGCTGTGCGAGCGGCTGACCCGCTCCGGCCGGATGCGCTCGGGCCTGGTGCAGCGGATCGGGCCGCTGGCTCCCGGCGCCGTCCGCGACCGGTACGGGCCGTTCGTGGAGGCGGCGACCATCGCCGCCGACCTGCGGGCCGGGGTGGACGCGCGGCTGGCCGACCTGGACCGGGCCGAGAGCCGGCTGCGTTATGACGAGCTGGACCAGCAGGCCGCCGAGCTGGACCGGCACGCCGCCGACCTGGACGACCAGCTGCAGCGCACGGTCGGGGCCCGGGTCGGCCGGCGGGGGCGCGGCGTCGACCCGGACACGCTGGTCATCCGCCGGCACGAGCTGCGCACCCAGGGCCGCTCGGCCCGCCGGGACGCGGAGCGGATCGCGCTGGAGCTGGCCGCCGACGGCCGGCCCGTCCCCCAGGTCGCGGACATCATCGGCGCCGGCGGCACCCCGGACGAGCAGCGGCGGCGGCTGAGCGAGGCCCGGCGGGAGCTGGTCGCCGCCCGGGAGGACGTGGAGCCGGCGCTGCGGTCCCGGGTCCGGCTGGTCGCCGCCACCACCCGCGGCGCCTACCTGCGCGGGCTGCCCCGGGCCGACTTCGACGTGGTCGTGCTGGCCGGCGCCCTGCTGCCGCCGGAGGCGTACTACCTCGCCGGGCTCTCGACCCGCAGCGTCATCGCCATCTGGGACGCGCCCGGCCGGGACGACCTGCCGCACCCGCGGTCGACGCCGCACCGGGACGAGCCGCCCCGCCGCCGCCGTACCGGCCTGATGAACCCGATCCGCCCCCGGCAGCCGCCGGCGTAGCTCGGCAGCCGCCGGCCCAGCTCGGAGGCCGCCCGCCTCAGCTCGGAGGCCGCCGGCCTAGCTCGGTCTGCCCAGGTCCTTCCAGTCGTCCTCGGCCACCTCGACGTCGAAGTGCTTGGCCGCGGCCTTGATGTTGGCGAAGGCCTGCGCGCGCTCGGCGTCGGTGACGTCCTTCACCTGGTTGAAGCGGGCCAACGCGGTGCGCACGTGCTTAGCGTCGGTCAGCGGTTCCTTGCGCTGCTTCGGAAACGCGTACGCGCTGTCGGGCAGCTTGGTGCGGTCGTCCGCGTCGAGCGTGCCGTGGCCTCCGCTCGGCGCCTTCCAGGTCGTGGTCATGATCACCTCGTACCCATCCGGCGCCCCACCGCACCTCCGCAGAAAACTGTCGGCGCCGGTGGCTAAGTTGTGGCGGTGACTGGAGACCGGCCCTACCTGCGCTACCCGAGCATCCGCGGCGACCGCCTCGCCCTGATCGCGGAGAACGATGTCTGGCTGTCCGACGCCGGCGGCGGCCGGGCCTGGCGGCTGACCGCGGACGCGGTCCCGGTCGCGGGCGCCCGGCTGTCCCCCGACGGGAGCACGGTCGCGTTCACCAGCACCCGGGACGGCGCGCCCGAGGTGCACGCCGTCCCCGCCGACGGCGGCCCGTCCACCCGGCTGACGTTCTGGGGCGACCCGCACACCCGGGTCGCGGGCTGGCTGCCGGACGGGCGGGTGATCGCGAGCACCTCGGCCGGGGAGCCGTTCCGCAGCCGGGTCTGGTCCTGGGCGCTGCCGCTGGACGGCTCCGCCGCCCCGGAGAGACTGCCGTACGGGCCGGCCTACATGGTCTCGCCCGGGCCCGGCGGCGCGGTCCTGCTCGGCACCGACCAGCGCCGGGCCGGCGCGACCTGGCAGCGCTACCGGGGCGGCACGGCCGGCAAGATCTGGATCGACCGGGACGGCGGGGGCGAGTTCGCCCGGCTGCTCGGCGACAACCCGGCCCAGCTGGAGGACCCCGACTGGGTCGGCGACCGGGTCGTGCTCATCTCCGACCACGAGGGCTGGGGCAACGTCTACTCGGTCCTCCCCGACGGCACCGACCTGCGCCGGCACAGCGACCACGGCGATGCGTACGCGCGGGCGCTGCGCACCGACGGCACCCGGCTGGTCTGGCAGTCGCACGGCGACCTGTGGCTGCTCGACGGCCTCGACGCCGAGCCGCGCCGGCTCGACGTCCGGCTGGCCGGGCCGCGCACCGGGCGCACGCCGCGACCGATCGGCCCGGGCGACAAGCCCGCCGGGCTGGCCGCCGACCGCACCGGCCGGGCCAGCGCCGTCGAGGTGCTGGGCTCGATCCACTGGCTGACCACCCGGGACGGGCCGGCCCCGGCGCTGGCCGCGACCCCGGGCGTCCGGGCCCGGCTGCCCCAGGTGCTGGGGCCGGCCGGCGCGGCCGAGGCCGCCGTGCCGGAGGTCGCCTGGATCACCGACGCCGACGGCGACGACGCCATCGAGGTCGGGCCGGCCGACGGCAGCGCGGCCCCGCGCCGGTTCGGCGCCGGGCAGCTCGGCCGGGTGCTGGAGCTGGCCGCCTCCCCGGACGGCAGCCGGCTGGCCGCCGCCTCGCACGACGGCCGGGTCGTGGTCGCCGAGGTGGCCACCGGCGAGCTGCGGGAGATCGCCACCACCGGCTACAGCGAGGCCTCCGGCCTGGCCTGGGCGCCCGACTCGGCCTGGCTGGCCTGGTCGCACCCGGGCGCGGAGGGGCTGCGCCAGATCCGGGTCAGCCGGGTCGCCGACGGGCCGGACGCCGCCACCATCGAGGTCACGCCGCTGCGGTTCCTGGACACCGACCCGGTGTTCACGCTGGACGGGCTGCACCTGGCGTTCCTGTCCACCCGGACCCTCGACCCGGTCTACGACGACTGGATCTTCGACCTGTCCTTCCTCGGCGGCACCCGGCCGTACGTGGTGCCCCTGGGCGCGACCACCCCGTCGCCGTTCCACCCCGAGCCCGGCGGCCGGAGCGCGGCCGGTGACGGCGAGGGCGGCGGTGGCGAGGGCGGCGGCGAGGACGCGCCGCCGCAGCCGGTGCTGGTCGACGCCGAGGCCATCGATCAGCGGGTCGTGCCGGTGCCGGTGGCGACCGCCCGGGCCAGCGCGCTGGCGGCGGTCCGCGGCGGGCTGGTCTGGCTGGAGACCCCGCAGGCCGGCCTGCTCGGCGAGGACCGGGCGACCGAGGACGGCGAGCCGTCCCGGCCGAAGCTGGTCCGGTGGGACTTCGCCAAGCGCCGGTCCGCGGTGCTGGTCGGCGAGCTGGACGGCTACCGGGTCACCGGCGACGGCCGCAAGCTGCTGGTCCGGGACGAGGGCGCGCTGCGGATCGTGCCGTCCGACCGGCGGGTCGAGCCCGAGTCCGAGGGCGACCGCGACGCGGTGGTCGAGGTCGACCTGCGCCGGCTGCGCGGCGAGGTCGACCCGGGCGCGCAGTGGCGGCAGATGTTCGACGAGGCCGGCCGGCTGATGCGCGACCACTACTGGATCCCGGACATGGCCGACGTGGACTGGGACGCGGTGCTGGCGAAATACCGGCCGCTGGTCGACCGGATCGCCACCCGCGACGACCTGTCCGAGGTGTTCTGGGAGACGATCGGCGAGCTCGGCAGCTCCCACGCGTACGAGAACCCGCCCGGGCTGCCGGTCGAGCCGGGCCGGGTGCTCGGCCACCTCGGCGCCGACCTGCGCCGCGACGGCGACCGCTGGCTGGTGGAGCGGGTGCTGCCGGCCGAGTCCTCGGTGCGGGGCGCGCGGGCGCCGCTGTCCGCGCCGGGAGTGGCCGTGCGGGCCGGCGACGAGATCGTCGCCGTCGACGGCCGGGCCGTCGACCCGCGGCTGGGGCCGGCGCCGCTGCTGGCCGGTGCCGCCGGCGTGCCGGTCGAGCTCACCGTCCGGCCGGGTGACGGCGGGGACCTGCGCCGGGTGGTCGTGCTGCCGCTGGAGGACGAGAAGGCGCTGCGCTACCAGACCTGGGTGGCCGGGCGGCGGGCCGCGGTGCACGAGGCCTCCGGCGGCCGCGTCGGCTACCTGCACATCCCCGACATGGTGGCCAACGGCTGGGCCCAGCTGCACCGCGACCTGATCCTGGAGGTCGCCCGCGAGGGCCTGGTCGTCGACGTCCGCGACAACAACGGCGGCCACACCTCGGAGCTGGTGCTGGAGAAGCTGTCCCGCAAGGTCCGCGGCTGGGACAACAACCGGACCGCGCCCGCCTCGACCTACCCGACCAACGCGCCGCGCGGGCCGATGGTCGCCGTCACCAACCAGCACGCCGGATCCGACGGCGACATCGTCACCGCCGGCTTCCGGCTCTGGGACATCGGCCCGGTCGTGGGCGTGCGCACCTGGGGCGGCGTGATCGGCATCGACGGGCGCTACACGCTGGTGGACGGCACCTCCGTCACCCAGCCGCGCTACGCGCTGTGGTTCCAGGACATCGGCTGGGGCATCGAGAACTACGGCGTCGACCCCGACGTCGAGGTCGACATCGCCCCGCAGGACTGGGCCGCGGGCCGCGACCCCCAGCTCGACACGGCCGTACGGATGGTGCTGGAGGCGCTGGAGACCCGGCCGGCGGCGACCCCGCCCGACCGGTCCACCCGGCCGTCCCGCCGCGCCCCCCAGCTCCCACCCCGCTGACCCCGGTCGCGTCGCGGGGTGGCGCGGCGCGTTCGTGCGGGGCGGCGGGGAAGAGGGTGGGGGTTGGTCCGGTTGTGACTGGGTCAGTGCTGTCGGACGAGGGGCGAGACCGTGCAGGTGGAGATCTGGTCGGACGTGGTGTGCCCGTGGTGCGCCATCGGCAAGCGGCGGTTCGAGACCGCGCTCGCGGACTTCGAGCACCGCGACGAGGTCGAGGTGCGCTACCGCAGCTTCGAGCTCGACCCGACGACCCCGCGCTCGGTCGAGGGCAACGCCACCCAGCGCCTGGCCGACAAGTACGGCGTGCCCCTGGCCCAGGCCGAGGCCATGCAGCAGCGGGTGATCGACCAGGCCGCCGCCGAGGGCCTCGACTTCCGCTTCGACATCGCCCACCCCGGCAACACCGTGGACGCGCACCGGCTGCTGCACCTGGCCGCCGACCGCGGCCTGCAGACCGAGCTGAAGGAGCGCTTGCTCCTGGCGTACTTCACCGAGGGTGAGCGGATCGGCGAGGTCGACACGCTGGTCCGGCTGGCCGCCGCGGCCGGGCTGGACGAGGGCGAGGCCCGCGGCGTGCTGGAGTCCGACAAATACCTGGCCGACGTCCGCGAGGACCAGGCCACCGCGTCGGCGCTCGGCATCTCCGGGGTGCCGTTCTTCGTGCTGGACCGCAAGTTCGGGGTGTCCGGGGCGCAGCCGGCCGAGGTGCTGCTGGGCGCGCTGCGCCAGGCGTACACGGCGGCGCACCCGCTGGCCATGGTGACGACCGACCAGGGCGAGACCTGCACGGACGACAGCTGCGCCGTCTGATCGCCGAGCGTTGGCACGGTGATGGCGATACGTTGACCGGAAGATGGGTCGGCGCACCCCGGGATGGGTAGGTTCGCGGCACCCCAACCCCAGGAGGACCGCATGACCGCCCCGCAGGACCCGTACTCCTACCCCGGTGGCTCGGGTCACCCCGGCGAGCCCGGTGCCCCGGCCCGTCGCGAGGGTCCGCAGATCTTCTCGATCATGGCGATCGTCTGCGGCGTGCTGGCGATCCTGATCCTGCCGATCGTGTTCGGCCCGATCGGCATCATCCTCGCGATCGTGGCCAACCGCCGGGCCGAGCCGCTGTGGAAGATCGCGCTCGGTGTCGCCGTCGGCGGCATGATCCTCGGTTTCATCCTCGGCGCGATCGTCCTGTCCAACAATTAGCGCGTCCCGGAGGGCGGCCCCCGCGGGCCGCCCTCCGGTGTGCCGGGCGCGCGGTCAGGCGCGCAGCATGGGCGGGGTGAGCAGCACCGCCGGACCGCGCCGGTAGAGCTGCGCCGGCCGCCCCCGCCCCCCGGCCGACCACCGCCCGGTCGGCTCCAGGAAGCCCGCCGACCCGGTGACCTTGCGGTGGAAGTTGCGCGGGTCCAGCGCCGCGCCCCACACCGCCTCGTACACCCCCCGCAGCTCCCCGATCGTGAACTCGGCCGGGCAGAACGACGCCGCCAGCGACGTGTACTCCAGCTTCGACCGCGCCCGCTCGACCCCGTCGGCCAAGATCACGTCGTGATCGAACGCGAGCCGCCGCGCACCGGCGACCGGCATCCAGCGTGCATCGGCCGCGTCGGTCCCGGCGACCGGTGCCGGCAGCTCCGGCCCCAGCACCAGGTACGCCACCGAGACCGTACGCATCCGCGGGTCCCGATCGGGCGCACCGTAGGTCGCGAGCTGCTCCAGGTGCACGGACCGCAGCCCCGTCTCCTCGGCCAGCTCCCGCGCCGCCGCGGCCGGCAGGTCCTCGTCCACCTGCACGAACCCGCCCGGCAGCGCCCACTCCCCCGCGTACGGCGGGCCGCCCCGGCGCACGGTCAGCACCTGCAGCACCCCGTCCCGCACGGTCAGGACGACCAGGTCGACGGTGACCGCGAACGGCGGGTGCCCGGGCATGACGCACACCATATCTCGTCAGCTTGACGATAAGAAAGGAAGAGGGAAGGATTATTCTCGTCAGTACGACGAGAAAGCGAGAGCGACATGGCCGACATCACCACCCGCCCCTTCCTCCGCCACCTGCGCACCGGCCCGACCAGCTTCGTCGTGCACACCCGCCGCGGCCGGCCCGCCCACGCCGGCACCGGGGCCGCGTTCTGGTTCCGCCCCCTCACCGCCGCAATCAGCGAGCTGCCGATCGACGACCGGGAGCTGCCGCTGGCGGTGCGGACCCGGACCGCCGACGCCCAGGAGGTGTCGGTGCAGGGCACGCTGACCTACCGGATCACCGACCCGCCGCTGGCCGCGAGCCGGCTCGACTTCGGCATCGACCTGCGCACCGGGCAGTGGCGCAACGCCCCGCTGGAGCAGCTGGCCGGCGTGGTCAGCGAACTGGCCGCGCAGCATGCGCTGGACACCGTGGCCGCCCTCGGGCTGGAGCAGGCGCTGGCCGCGGGCATCGGACCGGTCCGGGCCGCGATCGCGGCCGGGCTGGCGGCCGAGCCCCGGCTGGCCGACACCGGGATCACCGTGCTCGACGTCCGGGTGCTGGCGATGCGGCCGGAGCCGGAGCTGGAGCGGGCGCTGCAGACGCCGAGCCGGGAGCGGGTGCAGCAGGAGGCCGACCGGGCCACCTACGAGCGGCGCGCGCTGGCCGTCCAGCGCGAGCGCGCCATCGCCGAGAACGAGCTGCAGAACCAGATCGAGCTGGCCATCCGCGAGCAGGGGCTGGTCGAGCAGCGCGGCGCCAACGACCGGCGGCGGGCCGAGGAGACGGCGGCGGCCGGCCGGATCGGCACCGCGGCCGAGTCGGAGCGGCGGACGGCGCTGGCCGAGGCGGACGCGGCCGCGACCCGGGCGACCGGCGCGGCCGACGCGGCCGCGGAGGAGGCGCGGATCGCGATCTACCGCGAGCTCGACCCGGCCGTGCTGCTCGGGCTGGCCGCCCGCGAGCTGGCCGCCAACCTCCCCGCCATCGACCACCTGACGCTGACGCCCGACGTGCTCACCGGCCTGGTGGAGCGGTTCCGGTGAGCCTGGCGCCGCGGGCGGTGATCGTGCACCGCCGCACCGAGCTGGACGACCTGCTGGCCCGGCACGGCAGCCGGGGCCAGGTCGAGTTCTTCCTGCGCACCCGCGGCCGCTCGCTGGCGGAGGTCGACCGGCGGGCGGCGGCCCAGGCCGAGGCGCTGCGCACCGTCGCGGCCGCCGTCCCGACCGACTGGCGGCGCGGCTCGGTCGAGCGGGCGGAGCTGGACACGTTCCTGTTCACCCCGCAGGACGTCGTGCTCGCGGTCGGCCAGGACGGCCTGGTCGCCAACCTGGCCGGCTACCTCGACGGCCAGCCGGTGATCGGCGTCGACCCCGAGCCCGGCCGCAACCCCGGCCTGCTCGTCCCGCACCGCCCGGCCGGCACCGCCCGCGCCCTGCGGCACCGGGACCGGACCGAGGACCGCACGATGGTCGAGGTCACCACCGACGACGGCCGCTCGATCGTCGCCCTCAACGAGGTCTACCTGGGACACCCGTCGCACCAGTCGGCACGCTACCGGCTGTCCACAGTGGACGGCCGCGAGGAGCGCCAGTCCTCCAGCGGCGTCATCGTCAGCACCGGCACCGGCGCCACCGGCTGGTGCCGCTCGATCTGGCAGGCCACCGGCTCGTCGCTGGTCCTGCCCGGGCCGACCGACCCGGAGCTGGTCTGGTTCGTCCGGGAGGCCTGGCCCTCCCCCGCCACCGGCACCGAGCTGACCGAGGGCACCGGCGGCCTGACCCTGACGGCCGAGACCGACGGCCTGGTCGCCTTCGGCGACGGCATCGAGCGGGACCGGCTGACCCTGTCCTGGGGCCAGGCCGCGACCGTACGGCGCGCGGCCCGGACCCTGCGACTGGTCAGACGTCCTTCGTGACCACGACCTCGCCGTGCTGCAGCTTCGAGTGCCGCTTGCCGTAGAGGAAGTAGATGACCATGCCGACCGCGAGCCAGATGAGGAACCGGGCCCAGGTCTCGAAGGTCAGCTGCTTCATCAGGTAGAAGCAGAGGCCGGCGCCGATGAGCGGCACGATCGGCACCAGCGGCACCCGGAAGCCGCGCTCCATCTCCGGCCGGGTGCGGCGCAGGATGATCACGCCGACGTTCACGATGACGAACGCGAACAGCGTGCCGATGTTGACCAGCTCGAAGATGATGTCCAGCGGCACGGTCGCGGCCAGGATCGCGATGAGCACCCCGAACAGGGCGGTCGCCAGCGCCGGCGTCTGCCGGGCCGAGACCTTGGAGAAGATCGGCGGCACCAGGCCGTCGCGGGACATCGCGTACATGATGCGGGTCTGTCCGTACAGGATGGTGAGCACGACGCTGGTGATGGCGACGAGCGCGCCGACGGCGATCATCCCCGAGCCCCAGGACGTGCCGACCCCCTCGGACAGCACCGTCGCCAGCGGCGCCTCCTGGCCCTCCAGCTTCTCCCACGGGTACGCCCCGGTCGCGGCGATCGCGACCGCGATGTAGAGCAGGGTGGCGATGGCGAGCGAGCCGATGATGGCCAGCGGCAGGTTGCGCGACGGCTTGACCACCTCTTCACCCGATGTCGAGACCGCATCGAACCCGATGTAGGCGAAGAAGATCGCGGCCGCGGCGGTGGTGATGCCGTGGAACCCCTTCGGCGCGAACGGCGTGAGGTTGTCGGCCTTGAACGCGGTGAACGCCAGCGCCAGGAACAGCAGCAGCACCGCCAGCTTGACCAGCACCATGATCGTGTTGGCCCGGGCGCTCTCCTTCACCCCGACGATCAGCAGCGCGGTCACCGCCAGCACCAGGAACGCCGCCGGCAGGTTGACCGTGCCGCCGTCACCGGGGGGCTCGCTCAGCGCGTCCGGCAGCGTCACCCCGAACAGCGAGTCGAGCAGGCTGTTGAGGTATTGCCCCCAGCCGACGGCGACCGCCGCGACCGACACGCCGTACTCCAGGATGAGGTCCCAGCCGATGATCCAGGCCAGCATCTCCCCGAGCGTCGCGTACGCGTAGGTGTAGGCGCTGCCGGAGACCGGGATCGACGACGCCAGCTCCGAGTACGACAGGGCGGAGAAGGCGCAGGTCAACCCGGCGAGCAGGAACGAGATCACGATGGCCGGACCGGAGTCGCCGATCGCCTCGCCCAGGATCACGAAGATGCCGGTGCCGATGATGGCGCCGAGACCGAGCGCGGTCAGGTCCAGCAGGCCGATCGAGCGTTTGAGGCCCTTGCTGTCCTCGACCTCGGACAGGTGCGCGTCCACCGGCTTGACGGCGAACATCCCGTGACTCCACCCGTCATGACTGAAAGCCACGACCACCTCCAGCGTCCGGCGGCGCCGTGGGGGGGCCTCCGCGTGATCGGGAGCTACCCCGGGTGCTGCCGCGTCAATCGAGCCGATCCGGCCGAAGCCGGTGCTGCAC
>DATINN010000211.1:0-11251 GCA_035474175.1 Mycobacteriales bacterium
GTTCTGCTCGGGGCGCTGGTCGCGGGCGAACGGCTGACCGGGTCCGCGCTGGTCGGCGGGCTGGTCGTGCTGGTCGCGGTGGCCGTGGTGGTGACGGCCGAGAGCCGCCGCCGCCGCGCCGACCGCCGGGCCGACGCCGCCGCCGGAAAGGGTGCCGCGGCGAAAGTGTCGTAGGGGACTGGCAGCATGCCGGTCGTGGCCAGACCAGACAGCCTCTCCGCCGACCAGGCCCGCCGGATCGCGCTCGCCGCGCAGGGCTTCGCCGACCCGCGCCCGGCCGGCAAGATCGACGCCCGGCACCTGCGCCGGGTGATCGACCGGATGGGCCTGCTGCAGATCGACTCGGTCAACGTGCTGGTCCGCTCGCACTACCTGCCGGTCTTCTCCCGGCTCGGGCCTTACCCGCGGGAGGCGCTGGACCGGCTGTCCTGGGGTCCCAAGGCGGAGCTGTTCGAATACTGGGGACACGCGGCGTCGCTGATCCCGCTGCGGCTGCAGCCCTCGCTGCGCTGGCGGATGGCGAGCGCCCGGGCCAAGGAGACGGGCTGGGCCAGCCGGCTGGAGCGCCACCGCCCCGGCTACACCGACGAGATCCGGGCGCTGGTGCGCGACCAGGGCCCGATCGGGGCCGGCGCGACCGGCGAGGCCCGCCCCAACACCCCCGGCTCCATGTGGAACTGGCACGAGGGCAAGATCGCGCTGGAATACCTCTTCATGGTCGGCGAGGTCATGACCGCCGGCCGACCCCACTTCGAGCGGCTGTACGACCTGAGCGAGCGGGTGCTGCCGCCGGAGATCCTGGCCACCCCGACCCCGCCCATCGAGGACGCGCAGCGCGAGCTGGTCCGGGTCGCGGCCCGCGCCTGCGGCGTCGGCACCCTGGCCGACCTGCGCGACTACTTCCGGCTGGGCTCGGCCGACACGAGGCAGCGGATCGAGGAGCTGGTCGACGCGGGGGAGCTGCGGCCGGTGCGGGTGGAGGGCTGGAAGGACCCGGCCTGGCTGTGGGCGCAGGCGCGGCTGCCGCGGCGGGTCACGGCCCGGGCGCTGCTCACGCCGTTCGACCCGGTGGTGTGGGAGCGGGCCCGCACCGAGCGGCTGTTCGGCTTCCGCTACCGGATCGAGATCTACACCCCGGAGCCGAAGCGGATCTACGGCTACTACGTGCTGCCGTTCCTGCTCGGCGACCAGCTGGTCGGGCGGGTCGACGTGAAGGCCGACCGCGCGGCCCGGGTGCTGCAGGTGCGGGCGGCCTGGTCCGAGCACCCGTCGCCGGCGCCGGAGGTGGCCGAGGAGCTGGCCCGGGAGCTGGCCGACCTGGCCGCCTGGCTGGGGCTCGACTCGGTCGCGGTCTGGCCCAAGGGCGACCTGGCGCCGGCGCTGGCCGCCGTGGTCGGGACGGCGGCCACTGTGCCGATCGGGTGATCTTTCACGCGGCGGACATCCGCTGCCGCCGGCCGGGCGAACCTGACTGTGCAGGACGGGACCGCCTCGCCGGCACGCACGGGGGTGCCGGCGGGGCGGCGGTCCTCAGACCCGGGCGGCCGGGACGACGAGCACGTTGCCGCTGGTGCTGCGGGCACGGATCTGCAGCGGCGCGCCGTCGTCGGGGGCGTCGTCGTCGATCGGCAGCTCGGACACGATCCGGCCGCTGACCGAGCGCAGGTCCAGGTGCGCGGTGACCCCGCTGCGGACGCCGATGCGCAGGTCACCGGAGGCCACGTCGAGCGCGACCGTCCCGGCGCGGGCCTCGTCGATGCTGATGTCGCCGGAGGCGGTCTTGGCCCGGACCGATCCCTCGGCCACGCCGACCTGGATCTTCCCGGACGCGGCCTTGATGTCGATGTCGCCGGTGGCGTGGCCGATCCGGATCTGGCCGGAGGCCGAGTGGGCGCTGACGGCCCGGCCGGAGCCGATCGTCACGTCGCCGCTGGCCACGTGGGCCTCGACGTCACCGTCGACCTGGTCCAGCTCGATCCGCCCGGAGGCGGTGTGCGCGCTGACCGTGCCGTACCGGCCGGTGGCGGAGACCGTGGCCGACGCCGTCCGGGTGGACAGCGAGGAGCCGGTCGGGACGGTGACCGTGATCGCGATGCGGCGGCGCTTGATGCTGAGGATCTGCCGGCGCTCGGGCGTCTCGACGCTGAGCGAGCGGCCGGACAGGCGCACGGTGGTCTCCTCGGCCATGTCCCGGGCGTCGTCGTCCAGCGCGGTCACCTCGACCGTGCTGGTCGTGGTGTCGGCCGCGAGCACGGTCACGGTCCCGGACGCGGCCTTGATCCGCAGATCGACCGGCTCCGGCGTCTCGAACGTGTAGTCAGGCATTGCACTCTCCCAGGAAATCGGTCGGGCTTGCGGTGGGCGGGTCGGACCAGCCGGCGGGGCCGGCGGCTCAGTGGGCCGGGGCAGTTGGGCGGCGGGCCAGTGGCTCAGTGGACCGGGGCGGGCCGGCCGGATGGATCGGCCGGCGCCCCGGTGGGGGGCGGGGCTGGATGGGCGGGGCGGGGGGACCAGCTCAGTGGGTGGGGCGGGGACCGTCGGTGGTGCGGCGGGCGGCGCGGGCCCGGCGGGCCTGGCGCACCAGCCGGTGCTCGGCCGCGGCCCGGCGCAGCCCGCGGCGGCGGTAGTCGAGCTCGGGGTCGAGTCCGGGGGCGGAGTAGTAGGTCGACATGGCGTTCTCCTCAGGTTCGGGCGCGCCGGGATCGGCACGGGGCGGTGGAGCGGCGACCCGGGACGGTGGGTGGGTCAGGCCCTGGAGCGGGTGGGCGGGGCCGCTAACCCCGCGCGTAACCGACCAGCCGGCGGCCGGGTCGGCCGCCCTGGTCCGGCGGCGGCCCGTCCAGCGCCCGGATGACGGCCCGGACGAGCCAGGAGTTGACCGAGACGCCGGCCCGGCCGGCCGCCTCCTCGGCGCGGGCCTTGACCGACTCCGGCAGCCGCAGCGTGATCCGCGCGGTGCCGCCGTCGGCGTCGTCGGCCGGGGGAGCGGCCTCCGCCGGCTCCGGGTCTTCCTCGGGCGGCAGCGTGTCCACGGAGATGCGGGGCTCGCGCCCGTTCATCCGGACCTCGACCGTGACGCCATCCAGTGCCGCGGTGACGTCAGCTGCGGCCGTGCTCAACGCGTCGAGGATGGCCATCCGGGTCGCCGGATCCAGCGCGGCGGCCAGCAGGTCCGCCGTGCGGCGGGTCTCGTCGGTGCCGGCCGCGGCCGCCGCGGCGAGGTCGCGGCGCAAGCTCTCAACGAAGGGCGTCAGGTCCATGACGTCACTATGACGTCATAGACGCCACCACGTCAAGCCCGTACGGCGTCACCATCGGAGAAATCTGATGTCGCGGTGGTCAGACGGTCCAGATGGCGGCGGCGGGGGCGGTGCGCGGGGTGCTGTCCGCGGTGGCGGCCCGCTGCAGGCGGCGCACGGCCTCGGCCAGCTGGGCCGAGGGCAGCGTGAAGGGCAGCCGCAGGTAGCGGTCGTGGGTCCGGCTGGTGGAGAAGCGGGTGCCCGGCGGGACCCGGACGCCGAGCGCGCGGGCCGCGGCCGACAGCCGGGTGCTGCTCAGCCCGCCCAGGTCGACCCAGAGGAACATGCCGCCGGCCGGCTCGGCCACCTCCCAGCCGGCCGCCCGCACGGTCGACACCGCGTGCGCCCGGCGCGCCCGCAGCAGCGCCCGCCGCTCGTCCCGGATCGCGTCCAGCTCGCCCATCAGCTCCAGCGCCAGCAGCTGGTCCAGGACGGGGCTGCCGATGTCCTGGCTCGACCGCCCGGCCGCGATCCGGTTCAGCGTGTCCCGCGGCCCGCGGAGCCAGCCCACCCGTACGCCCGCCCAGACCAGCTTCGACAGCGACCCGATCGTCACGGCGTCCCGGGCGGCGGCCCCGGCCGGCACCACCGCGGGACCGTCGCCCAGCTCCACGAACGTCTCGTCCACGCACAGCAGCGGCCCGCGCAGCCGCCGGGCCAGCGCGCGCCGCTCGGCCGCGCCGGCCAGGTGCCCGGTCGGGTTCTGGAAGTCGGGCACCACGTACGCGACGTCCGCCGCCGGCAGCCGCCCCGGCCACTGCCACCCCTCGGCCGACACCCCGACCGGCTGGGGCCGGGCCCGGTGCGCCCGGACCGCGTCCATCGCCGCCGGGTAGCTGGGCTGCTCGACCAGCACGCCCCCGGCCGGCCGGGCGTACGCCCGCAGCACCAGGTCCCACCCGTGCAGCGCCCCCTGCGTGACCAGGACCTGGTCGGGCGCTGTCGGCAGCCCGCGGGCCGCGAACCGGGCCGCGATCGCGGCCCGCAGCGGCACCAGCCCGAACGGCTCCAGCCCGGCCCCGGTCAGGAACTCCGGCAGCCGCTCCGCCGCCCGCACCGCCGCCGCCGCGACCTGCCGCGGCGCCGGCAGCACCGCCATCGACAGGTCGAGGTCGGGCCGCCGCCCGCCCGCGGGCTCGTCCGGCCGGTCGGTGCGGTCGGCCGGCAGCCGCACGGTCGTCCCGCTGCCCTGCCGGCTGCTGAGGTAGCCCTCGGCGTGCAGCCGGTTCAGCGACGCCACCACGGTCGTGCGGCTCAGCTCCAGCGCGGTCGCCAGCGTCCGCTGCGGCGGCAGCCGGTCGCCGACCAGCAGCTGCCCGTCCAGGATCAGCGCCCGCAGCGCGTCGGCCAGGTCCAGGTAGGCCGAGCGCCGCCCGAGCGAGGGCTGCAGCTGGCGCACCAGCCGGTCGAGGTCGGCCACACCACCAACCCTAGATTGGTATTGGCACTACCGGTCCAATCTTGCCAGTGTTGGCCCGGTGCGCTTCCTCCTCCCGCTGCCCGCCGACCGCCCGGCGCAGCGCTGGACCATGCTGCTCGGCGGCCTCGCCCTGTACGGGGTCAGCAGCGGCCTGATCGTGCGGGCCGGCCTCGGCCTCGACCCCTGGGACGTGCTGCATCAGGGCCTGGCCCGGACCTTCGGCGGCCAGGTCGGCACCTGGGCCATCCTGGCCAGCGTCGGCGTCCTGCTGCTCTGGCTCCCGCTGCGGTCCCGCTTCGGCGTCGGCACGCTGGCCAACGCCGTGCTCGTCGGGCTCGGCATCAACGCCACCGTCTGGCTGGTCCCGGCGCCGCCCGGGCTCGTCGTCCGGACCGGGGTGCTCGTGGCCGGCGTCGCGCTCAACGGTGTCGCCACCGGCCTCTACATCGGCGCCGGTCTCGGACCCGGCCCGCGCGACGGGCTGACCACCTCGATCGCCGCCCGCGGCCACTCGATCCGGCTGGTCCGCACGGTCATCGAGGCCGCGGTCCTGGTGGGCGGGTGGCTGCTCGGCGGGTCCGTCGGCATCGGCACCGTCCTGTACGCACTGGCCATCGGGCCCCTGACGCACAAGACGATCCCGTGGCTAGCGATCCGTCGCCCAGGCGAAGCCCCACGGCGGCAGGTGCAGCCGGCCCTCGCCGAGGTCGAGCCGGCCGCGGGTGGAGTGCACGTGCACGGGGTCGGGCAGCCCGGCCGCCGCGACCAGCCCGAGGTCGACCGACTGCCAGCCGTCGGAGAAGTTGGCCAGTGCCAGTAGGGGAGCGCTGCGCTGGTGCCGCCGCCGGTACGCCAGCACGTGCGGGTCGTCCGGCGTGAGCATCGTGGTCTCGCCGCCGGACCGCAGCGCCAGCTGGCCCTGCCGGGCCGCGGCCAGCGCCCGCAGCCGCCCGAACACCTGACCCTCCACTGTGGACGGATCCGCGCGCCGGGCGGCCCGGCCCCAGTCCATCGGCGGCCGGTGCAGCCACCGGTTGTCCCCGGCGTGGGCCGGGTCGGCGGCCCAGTCGGGATCGTCGCCCAGCCCGAGCTCGTCGCCCATCCAGATCAGCGGGATGCCGCCGAAGGAGAAGGCCACCGAGTAGAGCGTCTCCAGCCGGTCCACCCCGCTCGGGTCGCCGGCCGCGATCCCGCACAGCGCCGCCGCCATCCCGGACGTGCGGGCGTCGCCGGTGGCCTCGTTCTCCTGGAACAGCGCGCCCCGGGCGAACGAGCCCGGGTGCCGCCCGGCGTAGAAGCGGGCCAGGAACCGCCGGTGCTCGAACCCGTTCCAGCCGACCGCGGCCGCGTCGGTGTCGGACACGGCCCAGCCGATGTCGTCGTGACAGCGCAGGTAGGTGACCCAGCCGGTCGGGGCCGGCGCCGGCCGCAGCCGGGACAGCGCCCGGGTCGCCAGCGTGGCGTCCCGGGTCGCCAGCGACGACCACAGCAGCACCATGAGCTGGTTGTGGTAGGCCAGGTCGCACTCGGGCCGGTAGCGGTCGTGCGCGCCCAGGTATTGCACCAGCATCTCCGGCGCGACGATGGCCTCGGCCTTGAACAGCACCCCGGGCGCGGCCAGCCGGGTCAGCGCCCGGTAGGCCTGGACCAGCAGGTGGGCCTCGGGCTGGTTCTGGCAGTCGGTGCCCATCCGCTTCCACAGGAACGGCACCGCGTCCAGCCGGAGCACGTCGACGCCGTGGTTGGCCAGCTCCAGCATCGTGCCGAGCATGGCCGCGAAGACCTCGGGGTTGGTGTAGTCCAGGTCCCACTGGTAGTCGTTGAACGTCGTCCAGACCCAGCCGCCCATCTCCGGGACGTGGCTGAAGCTGCCGGGCGCGGTGTCCGGGAAGACCTCCGGCAGCGTCCGCTCGTACGCGTCGGGCAGCGTCCGGTCCGGGAAGGTCAGGTAGAAGTCCCGGTACGCCGGGTCGCCGGCCGCCGCCCGCCGGGCCCAGGCGTGCTCCCTGGCCGTGTGGTTGAGCACCAGGTCCACGCACAGCGCGATGTTGCGGCCGCGCAGGTCGGCGGCCAGGTCCTCCAGGTCGGCCATGGTGCCCAGCCGGGGGTCGACCGCGGTGTAGTCGGCGACCGCGTAGCCGCCGTCGTTGGCGCCGTCGCGCGGCTTCAGCAACGGCATCAGGTGCAGGTACGTCACGCCCAGCTCGGCCAGGTAGTCGAGCCGCTCCCGGGCCCCGGCCAGGGTGCCGGCGAACCGGTCGGCGTAGCAGGCGTAGCCGATCGTGCGGGCGCGCTGGAACCAGCCCGGGTCGACCTCGCGCCGGCGGTCGAGCACCCGCAGGGCCCAGGGCCGGGCCGCGGCCGCGTCGAGGGCGGCGGCGACCAGCCGGCGGACCAGGGCGGCGACGTCGGTGCGGGCACCGTAGAGCGCGTCGAGGGGCTCGACGACGTCCAGGTGCACCTGCTCCAGCCGGGCGGTGAAGGCCTCGCCCTCCAGGGCGCCGAGCCGGCCCCGGGCCAGCGGCCCGATCGAGGCGGTCAGCTCCTGCAGCAGCTCGGCGGCGAGCGGCCCGGCGGACGACCGGATCTCGACCATGCCGGCACCTTATGCGAAAGCGCTGCCGCCGCCGTCCGCCGGCGGGGGCGGGCCGGTGGTGCCCCGCACCACCAGCCGGGTCGGCAGCACCAGGTCGACCGGCGCGTCCCGCTCCTCCCCGTCGAGCACACCCAGCAGCTGCCGGGCGGCCAGCTCGCCCTGCCGCCGGACCGGCTGGGCGATCGTGGTGAGATCCCCGGCCGGCGCCATCTCGTGGTCGTCGAACCCGATCAGCGACACCCGGCCGGGCACCGCCAGCCCGGCCCGGCGCAGCACCTGGAGCGCTCCCAGGGCCATCTCGTCGGACTCGGCGAAGATCGCGGTCGGCAGCCGCCGCCGGGCCAGCAGCTGCTCCATCGCCCGCATCCCGCCGGTCACGCCCCACGGCTCGGGCACCACCCGGTCCGGCCCGGCCGGGATGCCGGCCTCGGCCAGCGCGGCCTCGAAGCCCTCCCGCCGGGCCGCGGTGGTGGACCGGCCGACCGGGTCGGCCGGCTCGCCGCTGATCATCACCAGGTCGCGGTGGCCGAGCAGGACCAGGTGCCGCACCGCCATCACGGCGCCGGCCCGGTCGTCCACGCCGACCCGGGAGAAGCCCTCGACCGGGCCGCCGACCACGGCCAGCGGCACGCCCAGCGCGTGCAGCGCGTCCTGCTCGGCCGGGTCGAGCGAGGAGGCCACCGCGAGCACCGCGTCCACCCGCCGGCGCAGCGGCATCGTGCCGAAGAACCGGTCCCGGCCGCCGGGGTCGCCGACGTTGTAGAGCAGCAGGTCGTAGCCGGCCTCCCGCAGCGGGCCCTCGACCCCGGTCAGCACCTCGGAGAAGAACCAGCGGGTGGCGAACGGCACGATCACGCCGATGGCGTGGGTGCGGCCCGAGGCCAGCCGGGACGCGGCCGGGGAGGGGACGTACTCCAGCTCGGCCGCGGCCCGCAGCACCCGCTCCCGGGTCCGCTCCGAGACCTTGGCCGAGCCCCGCAGCGAGCGGGACACGGTCGAGGCGGACACCCCGGCCCGGCGGGCGACGTCGAGGATGCCGGCCTGGCTGGTCTGCGGTGTGGCCACGAGACCTCCTCGTCGTCGAAGCCCGATCTGCACCCAGGTCACACGATGAAAACGGTGTCACGCCAGATGTGGCCGCCGTCACACGGATATGCAAAGGTGTGCGCACGCTCGGGACGCGAGCATGTCGTCACGGGACCTGATGTGTCCAGCGGGAGGGCCGGATGCCGGCTGCGGGACGCCAGCAGTCGGGGTGCGACGCAGCAGTGCCCGGTCGCGGCAAGCGGAGGACCCGACGGCCGTCCGACGGCGGGGCGAAAGCCGCCCGGCGGGTCGAAGCGGCATGATCGCGCGATCAGGGGGCGTACCCGGAGAACATTTCCCCGGTGTTTCTTTCCCGATGAATCCGGTAAGAACGCGGTCACCGCGGCGGGGGTACCTCGCTCCGGTGTCGGCCGCGGGAGTCGGTGGCACGTGAAGATCGAGACAGGAGCAGGTATGGGCAGGCGGAAGGCCATCCAGCGGGTGGCTCTGGCGGCGGCGGTTGCCCTGGGGGCGTCGGCGTGTCTGAGCGACAGCGGCGGCGACAGCGGGGGCAGCAGCGGCACCAAGTCCGGCGACGGCAACGTCGAGATCATCTTTGGTTTCGGCGGCGCCCAGTCCAAGGGTTTTCAGGCGGCGTTCACGGAGTGGTCGAAGACCTCCGGCATCAAGATCAAGTTCACTGAGGCGTCCCAGTCGTTCGACACCCTCATCCGGACCCGGGTGCAGGCCAACAACGTCCCGGACATCGCGCTGTTCCCGCAGCCCGGCATCCTCAAGGACTTCGTGGCCACGAACAAGATGACCGACCTGTCGACGCAGCTGGACGTCAGCCAGCTCCAGTCGCAGCTCATCTCGGGCGTGCTGGACGCGGGCAAGGTCGGCGACAAGTACTACGGCGTGCCGATCTCGTACAACGTCAAGAGCCTCGTCTTCTACCCGAAGAAGGCCTGGGACGCGGCCGGCTACAAGGTCCCGACCACGCAGGCCGAGCTGACCTCGCTGACCAACCAGATCAAGGCCTCCGGCACGCCCCCGTGGTGCCTCGGCATCGAGTCCGGCTCGGCGACCGGCTGGCCGGCGACCGACTGGCTCGAGGACGAGATGCTGCGCACCGCCGGCCCGGAGACGTACGACAAGTGGGTGTCGCACGGCATCCCGTTCAACGACCCGGCGGTGAAGACGGCCGCGACCGCGTTCCAGAACCTGGTGCTGGCCAACGGCAACGTGCTCGGTGGCACCAAGGGCGCGGTGAGCACCAACTTCGCGACCGCGGGCAACCCGATGTTCAGCGCCAAGCCCGGCTGCTTCATGCTCAAGCAGGGCAACTTCATCACCCAGTCCGGCTTCTTCCCGAAGAACGTCGTGGCGGACATCGACAACCAGGTCGGCGTCTTCTACTTCCCGGGTCAGGACGCGAACACCAAGCCGGTGCTCGGCGGCGGTGACCTGGCCGCGGTCTTCAACGGCAAGGACGACGACACCAAGAAGGTCATGGCGTTCATGACCGGTCCGGACTTCCCGGGCTGGAAGGACTCCGACGGCTTCCTGTCGCCGCGCAAGGACTACGACGTCAGCAAGTACTCCTCGGAGCTGACCCGGCAGATCGCCGACATCGGCAACAAGACCACCACGTTCCGGTTCGACGGGTCCGACCAGATGCCGGGCGCCGTCGGCTCCGGTTCGTTCTGGAAGGGCATGACCGCCTGGATCAGCGGCCAGCAGTCGCTGGACCAGGCGCTGAGCAGCATCGAACAGAGCTGGCCGAGCTGACCCGCTGAGACCGGGGCCGGGGTGACCACGACGGTCACCCCGGCCTCCGGTCTCCACCCGACGCCAGAAAGGAGTCGGCTCAGTGATCAAAGTGATCAACACGCTGCTGGCGATCGTCGGCGGTGTGGGCGGCGCGCTGGTCTTGTACTGGGTGCTCAACTTCATCGCCGAGCGGCTGCCGGGACGGTGGGAGGACCGGGTCAAGCCGTTCTTCTACATCCTGCCGGCGGTCGCCGCCCTCGGTCTCTACCTCGTCTACCCGCTCATCCAGACGATCATCTACAGCTTCGCCAACAACACCAGCAGCGCCTGGGTCGGGTTCAAGAACTACACCGATTTGCTGACCCAGCGTGACTTCCAGATCACCCTGGTCAACACGCTGCTCTGGATCGCGATCGCACCGGCGGTCGTGGTGGCGCTCGGCCTCGCGGTCGCCACGCTGGCCGACCGGCTGGCCCCGCGCGCCGAGCAGACGGCCAAGACGCTGATCTTCCTGCCGATGGCGGTCAGCGGCGTGGCCCTGGCCGCGATCTGGCGCTTCATCTACGAGGTCCGGCCCGCGGGCCAGCCGCAGATCGGCCTGCTCAACGCGATCGTCACCAAGCTCGGCCACGACCCGGTGGCCTGGCTGCAGCTGAGCACCGGCAAGACCAACACGTTCCTGCTCATGGTCGTGCTGATCTGGAGCCAGGTCGGGTTCTCCATGGTGCTGCTGTCCGCGGCCATCAAGGGCGTCCCGGACGAGACGCTGGAGGCGGCTCGCATCGACGGGGCCAACGAGCGGCAGGTCTTCTTCCGCATCGTGGTCCCGCAGATCTGGGGCACGGTGATCACGGTCTTCGTGACCACGCTGATCAACGTCATGAAGATCTTCGACATCGTGTACGTGATGACCGGCGGCAACTTCAACACCAACGTGGTCGCCGTCCGCTTCATCAACGAGCTGATCACGAACGGCAACGCCGGCCGGGCCGCCACCATCGTGGTGATCCTGGTGATCGCGATCGTGCCGCTCATGCTCTACCAGGTTCGGAACTTCCGGGCGCAGGAGGCGGCGCGATGACCAGCACTATCACCCCTCCCATCGAGGGGCCGGGCCGACTCGGCCGGGCGTTCCCG
>DATINN010000212.1:0-5998 GCA_035474175.1 Mycobacteriales bacterium
CCGCGCGCGGTCTCCTCGTCGACCTCGTCGAACGGGTCGTGGCCCAGCCGGTCCTGCACCCGCAGGAGCTCGAACAACGTGAATTCGGTGTCCCGCAGGTTGCTCTTGTAGTGGCCCATCGCCGGGATGCTCCGTTCGACCGTACGGCTACTCGTCGGTAACACCGAGGATATTACCGGCCGGTAACCCGTGCAAGCCGTTCCGCCCGATCGGGCAACGAGAGAGGCGTCACGGCTGGGCCCGCCCAGCTGGGCCGCGCGGCCACGGCGTCACGCCTGAGCCGCCGGGCCACGGCGTCCCGGCTGCGGCGTCCCGGCTGGGCCGCCCGGCCACGGCGTCGCGGCTGCGGCATCAGGGCTACGGCGTCAGGGCTGCAGGCGGCGCTTGATCTCGGCCAGCGCGGCCAGGGTCAGCTCCTCGGAGCGGGCGTGGGTGACGCCGGCCTCGCGCAGCACCGTGCCGAGCATGCCCCCGTCGTTGAGCAGGCCGAGCAGGAGGTGCTCGGTGCCGACGTAGTTGTGGCCGAGCCGGAGCGCCTCCCGCAGGCTGAGCGCGAGCAGCCGGCGGGAGTCGGCGGAGAACGGGATGTGCCCGTCCGGGCTGCCGGTGCCCTGGCCGAGCGCGGTCAGGATGCGGTCGCGCAGCTCGGTCACCGGCACCTGCGCCGCGACCGTCCGGGTGGCCAGGCTGTCGGCGTCGGCCAGCACGCCGAGCAGCACGTGCCCGGGCTCGACCTGGGCGTACGCGGTCTGCCGGGCCAGCTCGGCGGTGTCCGCGACGGCCTTGCGGGCCCGGTCGGTGAAGCGGGCCCAGTTGCCCAGCTCCGGCGCCACGTCGGAGCTGCGCGGCACGAACCGCTTCTGCGCCGCTTGCTTGGTCACCCCCATGCTGCGGCCGATGTCGGTCCAGGACGCGCCGGCGCGGCGGGCCTGGTCGACGAAGTGGCCGACGAGGTGGTCGGCGATGTCGCCGAGCTGCTCGGCCGTGAGCACGGCGTCGGAGAGCTGGGCCAGCGCGTCGCCGTCCGGGTGCAGGGCGCGGATGGTGGCGATGAGGTCGTCGAGTCGTACGGGCGCGGGTTCGGTCATGCGTCAACGCTAGGTTGACGATACCGGACTCGTCAACCTCCGGTTGACGCCCGCTGCAAGATCAGCTCGACCACGGCCGGGTGGGCGCCGAGCGGGGCCGCCACCAGGTCGGCGCCGGCGTCGGCGAGCCGGTCGGCGAAGTGCCCGGGGGCCAGCAGGTACGGCGCGATGACGACCCGGTCGGCGCCGTCCGCCCGCGCCGTCGCCACCGCCTCGGCCACGGTCGGCGCCGCCGCCGAGCCGAACCCGACGGTCACCCGCACCGGCGCCCCGCCCCCGGCCGCCAGCTCCGCCGCGAGCAGCTCCGCCTGCACCCGCACGGACGCGACCGCGTCCGCATCCGACGACCCCGCCGCCGCCAGCACGACGACGTCACCACCCACCCCCCCGACCACCTGGTGGAGCGGTCCGTCGGCGGAGGCGGGGTGGTGGGGGGCAGCGGTGGGGGTCCAGCCGGCTTCGGTGAGACGGTCGGCGAGGGCGACCGCGAGCAGCGGGTCCGGTCCGAGGACCGGCCCGTGCGCGGTCCCGGGCCGGGTCGCGGCGATCGCGGCGGGAAGATCCACCCGATCGTGGTAACCCGAGGACAGCAGCAGCGGGACCATAATCGCCGCCCGGTCCGGGGCTAGCTCGGCCAGAACGGCGGGTACGTCCGGTTCGACGAGCTCGATCCAGGCCAGGCGTACGTCGGCATCGGACGCGGCTGTGCGCACAGAGTCAACGATCTGGCACACTGTGTGAACGCCAGCCGGACTCCGCGTCCCGTGGGCCACGACCAGCAAGACGTCCCATTCGTACGCTCTGCCCCCTTTGCTTTTTATGTCCTACCCCTTATGCTGGAACACGTGCTTGCACATGCACCGAGTCTTGCGGACACCGCGCGCGATGTCGCGCTCGGTGTTGCCGACTCTGCGCGACTGCACGACGTCCTCCTCACTAGCACCGTCTTCTGTGAGCGTGGGAGCGCTCCGGGTTTCCGCGCCCTCGGCGTCCCGCATGCCGGGGTCATCCCGGTGTTCACCTCCATCGAGCAGCTCGCGCTGGCCCGCGGCGCCGTCGGCTGGTTCTCGATGACCGGCGCCGACCTGCTGTCCCAGCTCCCACCGGGCTACGACCTGGTCCTCGACATCGCCGGCCCGCAGCCGCTGCGCCTGCGCACCGACGCCACCTCCGTGCACGCCACGGTCTCACTCGGGGCGGTGAGCTAATGTTCCGGGTCGACCCGGCCGTGCTCCGCGCCAGCACCCACGCGCTGACCGACGTCGGCGACGTGTCCCGCGCGCTCGACGGTTCCCGCGGCGAGATCACCGCCCAGCTGGCCAAGGCCGGGTCCGACCCGGTGAGCCGCTCGGCCGAGCAGTTCCTCGACACCTGGTCCCGCGGTCTGCGCGACGTGACCGCGCGGGTCGACCGGCTCGGCGGCCGGCTGCACACGGCCGCCACCGAATACGAGCACGCCGAGCAGCGGCTGCGCAGCCGGCTCGGGCACGGCGCCGACGGCGGCCCGGCATGATCCGGGTGACGCCGGGCGCGGCGCCGGCCGACCTGGTCCCGGGCGACCCGGACGAGGTCGACCGGGTGGCGCTGCGGCTGGCCCGGGTCGCGGCCAGCGCCGGTGACGCCTCGGACAAGCTGCGGGTCCTCGACACCGACGTCTGGACCGGCGAGTCGGCCCAGCTCTACCGGGCCGCGATCGGCGACGTGCCGAGCCGGCTGACCAGTGCGGCGGGCGCGTTCGGCCAGGCCGCCCAGGCGCTGCGCGACTACGCGCGGGCGCTGCGGGACGCCCGCTCGGCCGCGGCCGGCGCGGTCCGGATGGTGGAGCGGTCGACGCCGGAGACGGCGGCGGTCGACCAGCAGGCGGCCGACGCGCTGCTGGCCCGCACCACCGACGAGGTCCAGGCCGCGGGGCGGCTCGCGGCCGACCGGCTGGCCCGGGCCGAGGCCCAGGCGCCGGCGCCCGCCGGCGACACCGCGACGCCCGACGTCGACGTCCGGGTCGGCGTCGAGCACCGGCTCGACGACCCCGGCCACTACGTCTCCCACCCCGGCGACTGGGGCGGCTCGGTCGCCGACATGCGCTACACCACGCCCCACGACGTGGCCTTCGCGGGCGCGCTCGGGGGCGACGCGACTGCCGGCGACGACCCGTCCGCGGCCGGCTGGCAGGGCTGGGCCGCGTCCGGTTCCGGACGCGAGGTCGGCGTGGTCGAGGCCGGCACGGTGGCCGCCGCGGGGGCCTCGGTGGCCGCCGTCACCATGATCGGCCGGCGCCGCGACCGGACCGCATTGGGCCTGGTGGGGCTGGACGAGGCCGAGCTGCGGCGGCGTCGCGACGAGTTCGGCGGGGCCCGCCACCGGGGCGACGCGCTGGGCCCGGCGGCGCCGGCGGCGCGGCTGGCGGCGGCCGACGCGTGGCGGACAAGGCTTGCACCCATCACCCGTCCGGCAGGTACGGTCCAGCACTGGACCGGTTCCGGTGCTGGTCGGCTGCAGCGCGCCAGCGTGCTCGCTGATCGCTCCGGGGCGATCGATCGTGATGTGAGAGGAGCAGTGCTGCGAGTCGGACGGCCGGCAACCGAAGCATCGTGAGCCGCGTCCGATCCGCCGACGTTCGCGCCAGCAGCTGGGGGCCTGACCGTGCCGACCGAGGCACCGAAAGACCACGCCGGAGCGGGGCCCGACCCGGATGATCCCGGGGCGGAGCTCGGCTTCCGGCCCGTCAACGACCTCGAAGGAATCCTGATCCGGTCGGTGCTGTCCGGGGCCCGGGCGACCCTGCTGCGGGCCCTGGCCCGGTCCACCCTGTGCGTCCCGGTCATCGACGGAACGCCTGGTCACGGCCCGTTCGAGGGCAGCGGGCTGGGCGCCGCGGCGGCCGGCGAGGTGCACCTGCCGTGCGTCACGGATTCCGAAGGCACACACGCCCTGGTCTACACCTCGTACCGCCAGATGGCGCTCGCGCATGGGCTGTCCGATGACGCACCGTGGACGGAGGTCCCGGTGGGCACCCTCTTCGAGAAGTGGCCGCCGGACGTCGATGCCTGGCTGAACGGAGGCGGCGAGTTGGGTTTCCCCCTCGACCCGACGGACATCTCCACGGTCGCGGACCTCGCGGCCGGACTGGAGGTCGACGAGGCGTACGAGATCGGTCCGGACGACGCCTTCTCCGACTTCCCCGGACCGGCGCTGCCGGACCAGGTCGACTGCGCGGTGGTGCTGGCGCTGTTCGAGCTGCCCCAGGTGCTGGAGGTGGTGCGGGTCTTCCGGCGGCTGGAGGAGCCCGGCGGCCGGACCTGGCGGATCCTGCTCGTGCTGGTCGACGCCGGCAACGAGGGCATGGAGATCGCGCAGACCGTGGCCGACGCCGTCAACGACGCGTCCGACGAGTGCTGCGAGGTCCATGTCGCAGACGTGCACGACGACGAGGTCTACGACGCGGTGTCCCAGTTCCTGCAGGTGGGCGTGCCGCTGTGGCGCCGCCAGGGGCTGCAGGTGCCCGACACGCTGGAGGGCCTCGACGGGGCCTGAGGGGACGTAGAGTTCCGCCTCGTGCACTCGTCGCCGCCGCGCCACCCGCTGCGCTGGGCCGTGGTGGTCGCCGTCGCGGCGGTGATCGCGCTGGTGCTGATCGTGCGACCGGCGGTCGGGTCCGGGAAGCCGACCCCGGTCGCGGCCGCGACGACGACGGCGGCGCCCACGACGGCCGCGCCGACCCGGACCACGGCGGCTCCGACCACTACCCCGCCTCCGACGCCGCCGGCGCGGACCACCGAGCCGGCGATTCCCGACGCGGCCTCCGGCCGGCTCGCGACCGTCCCTGGTGAGGTCCCGGCCCGGGGCCCGGGCAGGACGATCACCTACCGGCTGGAGATCGAGGCCGGCCTGCCGCTGGACGGCCCGGCCATCGGGGCCCAGGTGCAGCGGACGCTCACCGACCCGCGCGGCTGGGAGCCGATCGAGCACGTCGCCTTCGCCCGCACGACCGGGCCGGCGAGCTTCGAGCTGATCCTGGCCTCGCCCACGCTGGTGGACAAGCTCTGCTACCCGCTGGACACCATCGGCCAGCTGTCCTGCCGCAACGGCGACAAGGTCATCCTCAACGCCCGGCGCTGGGCCACCGCGGTGCCCTGGTATCAGGGCCACCTCGACCTCTACCGGGCCTACCTGGTCAACCACGAGGTCGGGCACCGGCTCGGCCACGGCCACAAGAGCTGCCCCAGCCCGGGCGCGCCGGCCCCGGTGATGGTCCAGCAGAGCAAGTCGCTCTACGGCTGCACGGCCAACCCCTGGCCGTCCGTCGCGTACTAACCCAGGGCGGCGTTGACGACCGCGCGGGCCTCCTCCTGGACCTGGGCGAGATGCTCGGGGCCCTTGAAGGACTCGGCGTAGACCTTGTAGACGTCCTCGGTGCCGGACGGGCGGGCCGCGAACCAGGCCTGGTCGGTGCGGACCACCAGCCCGCCGATCGCCGCCCCGTTGCCCGGGGCCGAGGTCAGCTTCTCGGTGATCTCGTCACCCGCGAGCGACGTGGCCGAGACCTGGTCCGGCGACAGCGCGGCCAGCGCGGCCTTCTGCTCCCGGGAGGCCGGCTCGTCCACCCGCGCGTACGCCGGGTCGCCGAACCGCGACGCCAGCTCCGCGTAGTGCTCGCCCGGCGTCCGCCCCGTCACCGCGGTGATCTCGGAGGCCAGCAGCGCCAGCAGGATGCCGTCCTTGTCGGTGGTCCAGGTCGACCCGTCCCGGCGCAGGAACGACGCCCCGGCGCTCTCCTCGCCGCCGAAGCCGACCGAGGAGTCCAGCAGCCCGGGCACGAACCACTTGAACCCGACCGGCACCTCGATCAGCCGCCGGCCCAGGTCGGCCGCGACCCGGTCGATCATCCGCGAGGACACGATCGTCTTGCCGAT
>DATINN010000213.1:0-1918 GCA_035474175.1 Mycobacteriales bacterium
CCGTGGCGATCGGACGGCTGCGCGAGTCGTACGGGATGTTCGTCGACGGCGCGTTCGCGGCCGGCGGGGAGACGTTCAAGACCGTCAACCCGGCGACCGAGGAGGTGCTGGCCGAGGTCGCGATGGCGGGCGAGGCCGACGTCGACCGGGCCGTCGCCGCCGCGCGCCGGGCGTACGACGAGGTGTGGGGGCCGATGCCCGGCAAGGACCGGGCCAAGTACCTGTTCCGGATCGCCCGCATCATCCAGGAGCGCTCGCGCGAGCTGGCCGTGCTGGAGACCCTGGACAACGGCAAGCCGATCAAGGAGTCCCGGGACGTCGACGTCCCGCTGGCCGCGGCCCACTTCTTCTACCACGCGGGCTGGGCCGACAAGCTGGAGTACGCGATCCCCGGCCGGCCCGCGCCGCGGCCGCTCGGCGTCGCCGGCCAGATCATCCCGTGGAACTTCCCGCTGCTGATGGCGGCCTGGAAGCTGGCCCCGGCGCTGGCCGCCGGCAACACCGTGGTGCTCAAGCCGGCCGAGACCACGCCGCTGTCCGCGCTGGTGCTGGCCGAGATCTGCCAGCAGGCCGACCTGCCCCCGGGCGTGGTCAACGTGCTGCCCGGGGCCGGCCCGACCGGCGCCGCGCTGGTCCGGCACCCCGGCATCGACAAGGTCGCGTTCACCGGCTCGACCGAGGTCGGGCGGGAGATCCAGCGCACGCTGGCCGGCACCGGGCGCCGCCTCACCCTGGAGCTCGGCGGCAAGGCCGCCAACGTCGTCTTCGACGACGCCCCGCTCGACCAGGCCGTCGAGGGCATCGTCAACGGGATCTTCTTCAACCAGGGCCACGTCTGCTGCGCCGGGTCGCGACTGCTGGTCCAGGAGTCCGTGTACGACGAGGTGGTCGCCAAGCTGCAGCGGCGGCTGGGGACGCTGCGGCTGGGCGACCCGATGGACAAGAACACCGACCTCGGCGCGATCAACTCGGCCGAGCAGCTGGCCCGGGTGCGGGAGCTGTCCGACATCGGCGAGGCCGAGGGCGGGCACCGGTGGTCGCCGGCCTGCGAGCTGCCGGACCGCGGCTTCTGGTTCCCGCCGACGATCTTCACCGACGTGGCGCAGTCGTCGCGGATCGCCCGGGACGAGGTGTTCGGGCCGGTGCTGGCGGTGCTCACCTTCCGGACGCCGGCCGAGGCGGTGGAGAAGGCCAACAACACGCCGTACGGGCTGTCGGCCGGGGTGTGGACGGAGAAGGGCTCGCGGATCCTCTGGATGGCGAACAAGCTCCGCGCCGGGGTGGTCTGGTCCAACACGTTCAACAAGTTCGACCCGACGTCGCCGTTCGGCGGCTACAAGGAATCCGGGTTCGGCCGCGAGGGCGGCCGGCACGGGCTGGAGGCCTACCTTGACTAGGGCGCCGAGGACGACGCCGGCGAAGGCGACCGGCGGCGCGGCGAAGACGACCGGCCGCGCGGCGAAGACGACCAGCGCCGCGGCGAAGACGACCGGGCGCGCGGCGAAGGCGACCGGCCGCGCGGCGAAGCCGGCCAAGGGCCGCAAGGGCGAGCCGGAGCGGTCGGCCGCCGACCGGGAGGCGGTCGAGGCGACGAAGGCGGTCGGCGCGGCGCGGGCGGCCAAGGGCGGGCGCATCACCACCAAGACCCGCCCCAAGGACCCGGCGACCGCCGAGTCGCCGACGTCCCCGTCGGCCAACGGCACGAGCGCCGCCAACGGCTCCCGGACGGCCGGCCAGCCCGACGGCGCCGGCCCGCGCGCCGCCCGGGCGACCGGACCAGCCGGTGAGACCGGCGCAACCGGGACAGGCGGCGGCGCGGCCGGCGCAACCGGGACAGGCGGCGGCAGCGCGGCCGAGGCAACCGGGACAGGCGGCAGCGCGGCCGAGGCAACCGGGACAGGCGGCAGCGCGGCCGAGG
>DATINN010000214.1:0-4318 GCA_035474175.1 Mycobacteriales bacterium
ACGCGCCCGCCCGCTCCGGCCGGGGGATCATGAGCGGCGTGACGTCACCGACCCGGGCCGAGCTGGACGAGACCATCCGCGGCACGCTGACCGACCGGGAGCTGGAGTTCCAGCGCACCGGCGAGGGTTCGTTCCTGGTCAGCCTGCCCGGCACCCACCGGCTGGCCACGCCCTGCTGGCTCGTCGTGGGCGACCACGCGCTGCTGGTCGAGGCGTTCGTGATGCGGCACGCGGACTCCGGCCACCAGCAGCTCTACGACTTCCTGCTCCAGCGCAACAGCCGGATGTACGGGGTGTCCTGGTCGCTGGACCGCGACGGCGACGTCTACCTGGTCGGCCGGCTGCCGCTGGCCGCCATCACCCCGGACGAGATCGACCGCCTGCTCGGCGCCGTCCTGACGTACGCGGACGACAACTTCGACACCATGCTCCGGCTCGGCTTCGGCGACTCGATCAAGCGCGAGTGGGCCTGGCGGGTCAAGCGGGGCGAGTCGCTGGCCAACCTGCGGGCGTTCGCCCGCTTCGCGGACCCGGAGGCGTAGGTGCCGACCTGGGTCGCGCTGCTGCGGGCGGTCAACCTCGGGGCCCGCAACAAGGTGTCGATGCCGGCGCTGCGGACCGTGCTCACCGAGGCCGGCTTCACCGACGTGACGACGTACGTGAACAGTGGCAACGTGGTCCTCGGCTCCACGCTGCGCTCGCCGGCCAAGATCGGGCAGCAGGTGCACGACCTGATCGCGACCCACTTCGACGTGGACACCCCGGTGATCATGCGGACGGGACGGCAGCTGGCCGCGGTGCAGCAGTGGAACCCGTTCCCGGACGCGGCGGCGGAGCGGCCGAAGTTCGTGGCCGTGCTGCACCTGTCCGGCGAGCCCGAGGCGGCGGCGGTGAAGACCTTCCTGGCCGGCGACTACGACCCGGTCCAGGTGGCGCACCGGGGCGAGGAGGTCGTCATCGACTGGGCCGGCCAGACCGGGCGGCCGCCGGTGGACCGGGCCCTGAAGAAGCTCGGCGTGCACGCCACCGCCCGCAACTGGCGCACCCTCACCGCCCTGGTCGACATGACCCGCGAATAGGCTGCGGGTCGTGACGGCGACCCTGGTGCTGCTGCGGCACGGCGAGAGCGAGTGGAACGCGAAGAACCTCTTCACCGGCTGGGTCGACGTCGGCCTGACCGACAAGGGGCGGGCGGAGGCGACCCGGGCCGGCGAGCTGATGCGCGCCGACGGGCTGCGGCCGGACGTGGTGCACACCTCGCTGCTGCGCCGCGCCATCCGGACGGCCGAGCTGGCCCTGGACGCGGCCGACCTGAGCTGGCTGCCGGTGATCCGGTCCTGGCGCCTCAACGAGCGGCACTACGGCGCGCTGCAGGGCCTGGACAAGGCCGCGACCCGGGAGCAGTACGGCGACGAGCAGTTCATGCGCTGGCGCCGCTCCTACGACCAGCCGCCGCCCCCGCTGGACGACGACAACGAGTGGTCCCAGGCCGGCGACCCGCGCTACGCCAACCTGCTCGAGGTGCTGCCGCGCACCGAGTGCCTGGCCGACGTCGTGCACCGGATGCTGCCCTACTGGTACGACGCGCTGGTGCCGGAGCTGCAGGCCGGCCGGGTGCTCCTGGTCGTCGCGCACGGCAACTCGCTGCGCGCGCTGGTCAAGCACCTGGACGGGCTGTCCGACGAGGCCGTGGTCGGGCTCAACATCCCCACCGGCATCCCGCTGCTGTACGAGCTGGACTCCTCGATGAAGCCGGTCACCGCCGGCGGCCGCTACCTCGACCCGGACGCGGCGGCGGCCGCGATCGAGGCCGTGAAGAACCAGGGCCGCTAGCTTCCCGGCCGGGGCCGGGGCCGGCGGGGCTAGACGCCGAGGGCGGTGCCGGTCGTGCCGCCGCTGATCGCGGCCGAGAGCGGGGCCGGCTCGCCGGTGACCAGGAAGATGGTCTGCCGGGCGACGGACACGGCGTGGTCGGCGTAGCGCTCGTAGTAGCGGCCGATCAGCGTGATGTCGATGGCCGGCTCGATCCCGTGCGCCCAGTCGTCGGCCAGCAGGGTCGAGAACAGCCGCCGGTGCAGCGTGTCCATCGCGTCGTCCTCGCGCTCCAGCTGCTCGGCCAGCGCGATGTCCTGGCCCTCGAGCACCTGCTTGGTCTTGTTGACGATGGACAGCGCGACCTCGCCCATCTCCCGGATCGTGCCGCGCACGTCGTCCGGCACCGCGCAGGCCGGGTAGCGCATCCGGGCCACCTTGGCCACATGCAGGGCCAGGTCGCCCATCCGCTCCAGGTCGGCGACGGCCTTGAGGCTGGTGATGACGGTGCGCAGGTCGATCGCGACCGGCTGCTGCCGGGCCAGGATGTCGAACGCCCGCGCCTCCAGGTCGTCCCGGAGCCGGTCGACCTCGGCGTCGTCGGCGATGACCCGCTCGGCCACCGTCAGGTCGGCCTCGAGCAGGGCGGACGTCGCGTCGCTCATCGCGACGGCCACCGCCTCGCTCATGTCGACCAGGGTTCGACCGATCTGGTCGAGCTCGCCGTGGAACGTCTCCCGCACCCCAACACCTCCAGCTGTGTCCGACTCAGGGTAGTCGGGAGGGGGTGCCCCGGGCCTGCTCGCGGTGAACCGGGCCCGTACGGTCGGTGAACACCTGTGCCGCACCGCCCGTCCTGGCCGTCGGGAGCCCGGGACCGCTCCCGGACGACCGTACGATCGGCCCTGTGGAGGTCGTGGCGGTCGTTGCCGCCCTGGTCATCGGGGCGGCCGTCGGCGTTGGCGTGGCGCTGCGGCTGACCCGCCGGCGCCCCGCGGTCGCGCCGCCGCCCCCGCCGCGGGCCCGGGTGGCCGAGCCGGCCCCGCCGATGCTGGCCCGCCGGGTGCTGGAGGTGATGGGCACCGCCGCGGTGGTGCTCGACCCGGCCGACGAGGTGGTGCTGGCCAACCCGGCCGCGCGGCAGATGGGCGTGGTCCGCGGCGGCCGGGTCGTGGTCGAGGACCTGCGCCGGCTGGCCCGGGCCGCCCGGCGCGACGGCGAGGCCCGGCACGGGGTGGTCGACACCCGGGGCCGGCTGGGCCGGGAGCCGATCGCGGTCAGCGCCCGGGTCGCGCCGCTGGTCGAGAGCGGCTACGTGGCGCTGCTGCTGGACGACGTCACCGAGACCCGCCGGCTCGAAGCCGTACGCCGCGACTTCGTCGCCAACGTCTCGCACGAGCTGAAGACACCGGTCGGCGCGCTGACCCTGCTGGCCGAGGCGGTGCAGGACGCCGCCGACGACCCGGAGGCGATCCGCCGGTTCGCCGGCCGGATGCAGCACGAGGGCACCCGCCTGGGCCGGCTGGTGGCCGAGCTGATCGAGCTGTCCCGGCTGCAGGGCGCCGAGCCGCTGCCGTCGGACACGATCGTGGACGTCGACACGCTCGTGGTGGAGGCCGTCGACCGGACCCGGCTGGCCGCGGAGGCGGCCGGCATCGTGGTCGTCTCCGGCGGCGAGGGCCGGCTGTCCGTGCGGGGCAACGAGCAGCAGCTGGTCACCGCGCTGGCCAACCTCATCGACAACGCCGTGGCCTACTCGCCGGCCGGCACCCGGGTCGCCGTCGGCACCCGGCTGCGCGACGGCAACGTCGAGATCTCCGTCAGCGACCAGGGCATCGGGATCGCCGAGGGCGACCTGGAGCGGGTGTTCGAGCGGTTCTACCGCGCCGACCCGGCCCGCTCCCGGGCCACCGGCGGCACCGGCCTGGGGCTGGCCATCGTCAAGCACATCGCCACCAACCACGGCGGCGGGGTGAGCGTGTGGAGCGTCGAGGGCTCCGGCTCCACGTTCACCCTGCGGCTGCCGGTGGCCGGCTCGCTTCCCGAGCCCGTGACCGAGGACCGGCCGGTGTCCGCCGGCATGCCCGACCAGAGAGGAAATCCGTGACCCGCGTGCTCGTGGTGGAGGACGAGGAATCGTTCTCGGACGCGTTGTCGTACATGCTGCGGCGGGAGGGCTTCGAGGTCGCCGTGGCCGGGACCGGGCCGGACGCGCTGAGCGAGTTCGACCGGTCCGGCGCCGACCTGGTGCTGCTCGACCTGATGCTCCCCGGCCTGTCCGGCACCGAGGTGTGCCGCACGCTGCGGCAGCGCTCCAACGTGCCGGTCATCATGCTGACCGCCCGCGACTCCGAGATCGACAAGGTCGTCGGGCTGGAGCTCGGTGCCGACGACTACGTGACCAAGCCGTTCTCGTCCCGGGAGCTGGTGGCCCGGATCCGGGCCGTGCTGCGCCGCCGCGGCGGGGACGCGCCCGAGGAGTCGGCCGCGGCCGCGCTGGAGGCCG
>DATINN010000215.1:0-4527 GCA_035474175.1 Mycobacteriales bacterium
TGAAGTTCGGGAACGACTCGAACTGGGTCCACTGGTTGTACGCCGTGCTCACGTCGACGTCGACGTCGATCGACTTCTCGACGGTGCTCATGTCAACCCCTGCTTCCTCGTCGGTGCCTTTCGCGTACGAACAATGCGTGCCCCGTTACGGGCCGGGCAAACGGGCGCTTGCCCGTGTCCGGCTCCGGGTAACGGCTGCTCGTGAGCATCCCCGAGCCCGCGGCCGGCCTCGCCGACCGGACCGCCGACCCGAGCGCCGACCCGGCCGCCGACCTCGACCTGCTGGAGACGGTGAAGAAGGCCGCGGTGGAGCTGAAGCGGGCCGAGCTGCCGTTCGCGCTGTGCGGCGGCTGGGCCGTGTACGCCCGCGGCGGCCCGCGCTCGGAGCACGACGCCGACTTCGCGCTGCTGGAGCGGGACGTGCCCGCGGCGCTGGACGCGCTGGCCGCGGCCGGGTTCGAGCCCGACACCGACGCGCCCGAGGACTGGCTGCGCAAGGTGTGGGACCGCGGCAACCTGGTCGACCTGATCTTCCGGCTGTCGGGCGAGCCGGTGACCGAGGACATCCTCGGCCGGACCGACACGATCGAGGTCGGCTCGGTGCAGATGCCGGTGCTGTCGGCCACCGACCTGGTGGTGACGAAGCTGCTGACCTACCGGGACCACTACGCCGACTTCGGCAGCTCGCTGCCGATGGTGCGGGCGCTGCGCGAGCAGGTCGACTGGGCCGAGGTGCGCCAGCGCACCGAGCAGTCGCCGTTCGCGGAGGCGTTCCTGCTGCTGGTGGACCGCCTCGGTCTCACCGGCTGACCAGCCGGCTGGTCAGCTCGGCGGCTGGTCAGCTTGTCGCGCGGCGGCCGGACACGGAGGTGCGCGGCGCCAGCGCCGGGCTCCCGGTGCCGCGCCCGGCGGCCAGCGCGGCCAGGAAGTCGGCCAGCACCTGCTCGGTCCGGTGTTCCGGCACCCAGCCCAGCGACCCGGCCCGGCCGGTGTCCATGATCGGCGCGTTCAGCGCCATGTCGAGCCAGCCGGCGTCGGTCGGCTGCAGGTGCAGCTTCCAGGTGCCGGTGACCAGCGCCCGCGGCACCCGCGGCGGCACGTCGAACGCCTTCGCGTGCAGCAGGTCCGCGACCAGCTCCCGGGTCAGCAGCGGCCCGGTGGCCACGTTGAGCGCGCCCTCGGCCCGGGCCAGCAGCCCGCGTACGAACGCGTCGGCCAGGTCGTCGGCGTGCACGATCTGGCCGCGCAGCCCCCGCGGCCACGGCAGCACCTTGAGCAGGGCCGGGCGCAGCAGCGAGACCGGCACGTACGGGCCGAGGAAGAAGCGGGCGATCTCGCCCGCGGCGGCCGGCTGCAGCACGATCGCCGGGCGCACCCGCAGGATCCGCAGCCGCTGCGGCGGCACCTCGTCCAGGAACGCCTCGACCGCGGCCTTCTGCCGGCTGTACGTCGAGGACGGGATGCCGGTGGCGGGCCAGCTCTCGTCCCGGGGCGTCCCGTCCGGGGACGGCGCGTACGAGCCGATCGAGGACGCGTAGACCAGCTGCGGCACGCCGGCGGCGAGGCAGGCGTCCAGGACGGCCCGGGTGCCGCCGACGTTGATCCGCTCCAGCGCGGCCACGTCCCAGCTCGGCTGCAGCCGCCAGGCCAGCGAGACGACCGCGTCGGCGCCGGCAAACACCGCGCTCAGCCGGGCGACGGCGTCCGGGGCGGCGACGTCGACGGCCTCCCAGCCGACCGAGTCGTACGGCTCCCCGGCGCCGAGCGGGGGCCGGCGGGCGACCCCGACCACCTCGTCCACGGCCGGGTCGGCGACCAGCCGCCGCAGCACGGCCGTACCGACGTTGCCACTGGCACCCACCACGACGACTCGCACGGGCTGTCGGTACCCGCTACCTGAGGTCCCATGTCGCCGCGTGCACGTCGGCGTGGACGTCGGCCGGGTCCAGGCCGGCGGCGGTGAAGTCGGCCCGGGCCCAGGCGCCGGTGAGGACGCCGCGGAACGGCAGCCCGGCGGCGACCGAGGGGGCGAGGTCGACCGGGTTGTCGCTGAGGTGCACGGCGGTGGCCGGGTCGACGCCGCGGTCGCCGAGGATCCGGCCCAGGTCCTTGACCGGCATCCGGCTGCCGTCCTCGGGCCGCCCGACCACGAACGCGAACGCCCCGGCGTCGATCCCGGCCGCGGCCAGCTTCCGCGCCGCCTCCGGCCCGGTGCTGTTGGTGACGATCCCGGCCCCGATCCCGCGTTCGCGCAGGGCCGCGACCAGACCGGGGACGTCGCCGATCGGCCGGTAGACCACCGCGGCCCGGTACGCCGCGGCGAACTCCTCGACGTCGACCGGCCCGAGCCAGCGCGCGACGCACTCGGGGAAGGTCAGCGACCGGTAGCCGGCGACGAACTCCGCGCGGTCCGGCGCCGCCGGCCCGGCCGCGGCGGCCCAGGCCGCGAAGCTCGCCTCCAGGGTGGCGATCAGCGTGTCGTCCAGGTCGAAGAGCACGAACCTCACTCGAGGCCGCGCCGGCTCACGACCGCGCGCAGCTGCGCCACCCCGGCCGGGTAGCTGGCGGCGAACGCGTCGCCGGTCTGCAGCACGGCCTTGTGGAACGCGATCAGGTGCGGCCCGTGGATGCGCTCGAAGAACCGCTCCACCGCGGCCGGGTCCGGCCAGTCCAGCACGTACTTGACGGTCCGGATGTTGAGCACCGCCGACGGCTCGGTGTAGATCTCCAGCAGCGCGCCGAGGTCCTTGACGTAGGCGTGGTTGAGCGCGTCCTCGATCTCCGGCCCGGCCAGGGCGGAGGCCCGGTCGACCTCCACCGCGTACGCCCCCACGACGCCGGACGCGCCGGCCTGCAGCAGGATCTCGACCGCCCGGGACTCGGCCGTCCCGCTGACCACGGCGTCGTCGACGAGCACGACCTGCCGGCCGGTCACGTCGCCGGCGCCCAGGTGCAGGCCGGCCTCGTCCATGATCTGCTGCCGCTCGTCCTGGCTCTGGGCCGAGTAGTTGCCGGCGTCGACGTGGCGCAGGTGCAGCGGCACGATCTCGACCGGCGCCGACCCGGCCGGGCGGCCGGCGTTGAGGTGCTCCCGGACGTGCAGGGCCAGCTCGTACGAGGCGGTCGGCAGGCTCTTGTAGGGCGCGGTGGTCAGCACCGGCCGGTCGGGCCAGGACAGCAGCCCGGAGTCCCACAGCCGATGGGACAGGCCGGACGCGTAGTGCTCGGCCGCGGCGGCGTCGCCGTACTTGAACCCGCTGTAGCGCAGCGGGCGGAACTCCTCGCCGGTGAGCGTCCGGAGCCGGCCACCGGCCGAGGACACCCGATGCAGGGACACGCGGGGGATCACGGCCCGAGTCTACCGATGCGGTTCCCGCGCTCCGTCCGGAGAAATCCGTCATGGCCCCCCGAAGGGCCGCCGCAGGACGCCCGAACAGGCCCCCGAACGGCCGCCGCAGGCCCCGGAACGGCCGCCGCAGGGCCCCGGAACGGCCGCCGCAGGGCCGCCGAAGGGCCACCGGAGAGCCGCGCGGAGGGCCGGCCGGGCGCCGGGCCGGCGGCGCCGGGTCCCGGGCCCGGAGCGGACGGCGCGCCCGCGGGGAGATCGCTACGCTGGCGGCGTGCTGGACGAGCTGGACAAGCGGATCATCCGCATCCTGCAACGCAACGCCCGGGTGCCCAACACCGAGATCGGCCGGGCCCTGGACGTCACCGAGACCACCATCCGCAACCGGGTCAGCCGGCTGCTGGACGAGAAGCTGATCGAGATCGTCGCCGTCGTCGACCCCCGGGCCGGCGACGCGACCATCTCGGCCTTCCTGCTGCTGACGATCTCGCCGCCGGAGATCGGCGCGGCCCTGGACCAGCTGCGGGCCCGCACCGAGGTCCGCTACCTCAGCCAGGTCGTCGGCCGCGGCCAGGTCATGGCCGAGGCGTTCTTCCGGGACATGCTGCACCTGCTCGGCTTCCAGAACGAGGTGCTGGCCGCGCTGCCCGGCATCGGCGGCGTGGAGACGCTGCTGGTCGGCCAGGTGCACAAGCTCTCGTACGAGTGGGAGATCTAGACCCCGTACCGCAGCTCGTTGTAGGGGATGCGCTGCTCCCAGGGCTGCCAGCGCCCGGCCCGCTCCGGGGTGATCATCCGCCCGATCGGGCTGGCCACGCACAGCCCGTCGAGGTCCTCCCGCCCGACCGTGGCCCGCACCACCAGGTCGGCGATCTGCTGGCCGATGGCCGGGACGTCGAGGTCCCAGGTGCCGTGGTGCAGCCCGTCCCGGATCGCCTGCACCGCCTTGGGCGTGCCGTTGCGGGAGACCATCGTCATCTCGCCGAGCCGGCCGGTCTCCCGCAGCGCCTCCAGCGTCCCCAGCATCGTCTCGTCGTTGTACGGGATGAGCCCGGCCAGCTTCGGGAAGTCGGCCAGGATGTTCAGCGCCTTCTCCCGGCCGCCCTCGGCCACGTCGCTGGCGTTCTTGTAGCGCGGGTCCTCCGGGTCGTTGACCAGGTGCAGCCCGGTCGCGGCGAGCC
>DATINN010000216.1:0-4851 GCA_035474175.1 Mycobacteriales bacterium
CACGTCTACGGCCGGCACCCCGTCGGACTGCTCCGGCGATACGCGACGCGCAAGGCCGAGCGCTGGATCCTGGACCGCCAGGAGGCCGACGGGTCCTGGGGCGGGATCCAGCCGCCCTGGGTCTACTCGCTGCTGGCCCTGCACCTGCTCGGGCACGAGCTCGACTCGCCCGAGATGAAGGCCGGGTTCGCCGGGCTGGACGCGTTCATGGTGCAGGTCGACGGAGCGCCGTGGGCGCCGCTGCCGCCGCTGCCCGACCACCCCGACCTGGCCCCGGCCGCCGTCGCCGTCCCGGAGCTCGTCGAGGGGCCGGTGCGCTGGCTGGAGGCCTGCCAGTCGCCGGTCTGGGACACCGCCCTGGCGCTGACCGCGCTGCTGGACGCCGGGGTGCCGGCCACCGACCCGGCCGTGCTGGGCGCGGCCGACTGGCTGCTGGCCGAGGAGGTCCGGGTCGGCGGCGACTGGTCGGTGCGGCGGCCCGGCCTGGCCCCGGGCGGCTGGGCCTTCGAGTTCGCCAACGACGGCTACCCGGACATCGACGACACCGCCGAGGTCGTGCTGGCGCTGCGCCGGGTCGCGGCCGGCCACCCCGACCCGGCCGCGGTGCACGCCGCCGCCGACCGCGGCGTGCGCTGGGTGGTCGGGATGGCCAGCAAGGACGGCGGCTGGGGCGCGTTCGACGCCGACAACACCCGCGAGCTGGTGCGCACGCTGCCGTTCTGCGACTTCGGTGCGGTCATCGACCCGCCGTCCGCCGACGTCACCGCGCACGTGGTGGAGATGCTGGCCCCGACCCCGGGTCCGCCGCTGGACCGTGGCATCGACTGGCTGCTCCGGGCGCAGGAGGCGGACGGCTCCTGGTTCGGCCGGTGGGGCGTCAACCACGTGTACGGGACCGGCGCCGCCGTGCCCGCCCTCGTCGCGGCCGGGATCCCGGCCTCCGGGCCGGGAATCCGCCGGGCCGTGCGCTGGCTGGAGGAGCACCAGAACCCGGACGGCGGCTGGGGCGAGGACATCCGCTCCTACACCGACCCGCGCTGGATCGGGCGCGGCCCCTCGACCGCGTCCCAGACCGCGTGGGCGCTGCTGGCGCTGGTCGCGGCCGGGTCGCTGACCGGGGCGGCCGAGCGGGGCGTCGAGTTCCTGACCCGGACCCAGCGGCCGGACGGGACCTGGGACGAGCCCCAGTTCACCGGGACCGGGTTCCCGGGCGACTTCTCCATCAACTACCACCTCTACCGGCTCGTCTTCCCGCTCTCCGCCCTCGGCCGGTACGCGGCGGCGATCGCATGAGGATCGTCGCGGCCCTCCGGCTGGAGGCCCTCGCCGTCGGCGGGACCCGCATCGGGATGCGGGCCCGCCGGGCGCTGCCGGACGGCCCGCTGGCGCTGGCCGGGGTGGCCGGTGCGGTCACCGACCTGGCCCCGGGTGACGTCGTGGTCGCCGACCGGGTGCTGCTGGACGACGGCGGCGAGGTGCGGCTCGACGCCGCCGCTCTCGCGCACGCGCTGCGGGTCGCCGGCCTGACCGTGCACGTCGGCCCCGTCGGCGGCGCGACCGCCCTGGTCACCGGTCCGGCCCGGGAGGCGTGGGCCCGGCGCGGCGCGCTCGCGGTCGATCTGGAGTCGGGCGTGCTGGCCCGGACCGGCCGGCTGGCCGCGGTGGTCCGGACGATCGTCGACACCCCCGCACACCCGCTGGTGTCCCCGGGCACCATCCCGCGCGGCACGGCGGCGCTGCGGTCGCTGCGCCGGGTGGCGCCGGTGCTCACCGCGTGGGCCGCGGCCCAGGACCACCCCGACGGGCCCGAGCGGCAGGCCGTGCCCGTCGAGATCACCATCACCCTGCCCGGAGAGGTCGAGCTGTGAGCATGCCGCTACGCCAGTCGCTGCGACTGGGTGCCTACCTGATGAAGCAGAAGGTCCAGCGCCGGGAGAAGTTCCCGCTGCTGGTCGAGCTGGAGCCGCTGTTCGCCTGCAACCTCAAGTGCGCCGGCTGCGGCAAGATCGAGCAGCCGCACGACGTGCTGAAGAAGCGGATGCCGGTCGAGCAGGCCGTCGCGGCCGTGGAGGAGAGCGGCGCCCCGATGGTGTCGATCGCCGGCGGCGAGCCGCTCATGCACAAGCAGATCGACGAGATCGTGCGCCAGCTGCTCGACCGCAACAAGATCGTCTTCCTGTGCACGAACGCGGTGCTGCTGCCCAAGCACATCGACAAGTTCACCCCGCACCGCAACTTCTCCTGGATGGTCCACATCGACGGGCTGCGGGAGCGGCACGACGAGTCCGTCCGCAAGGTCGGCGTGTTCGACCAGGCCGTGGCCGCGATCCGGGACGCCAAGGCCCGCGGCTTCACGGTCATGACCAACACGACCTTCTTCGACACCGACACCCCGCAGGACGTCATCGAGGTGCTCGACTACCTCAACGACGACCTCAGCGTGGACAACATGCAGATCAGCCCGGGGTACGCGTACGAGCGGGCGCCGGACCAGGAGCACTGGCTCGGCACCGAGCAGACCCGGGCGCTGTTCAAGGCGGCGTTCTCCGAGGGCCGGCGGAAGAAGTGGCGGCTGAACCACTCGCCGCTGTTCCTGGACTTCCTGGAGGGCCGGCGCGACTTCGAGTGCACCCCCTGGGGCATCCCGTCGTACTCGCTGCTGGGCTGGCAGCGGCCCTGCTACCTGCTCGACGACGGGTACGCGACGACGTACAAGGAGCTGATCGAGACCACCGACTGGGCCGCGTACGGGCGGGGGAAGGACCCGCGGTGCGACAACTGCATGGCGCACTGCGGGTACGAGCCGACGGCGGTGCTGGCCACGATGGGCTCGCTGCGCGAGTCGATCCGGGCCGCGGGCGTGCTCAGCTGAAGCGCCGGGCCAGCGCCCGGTAGGTCTTCGGGGCGGTCGCCGAGAGCCGCGCCGGGAACGCGAGCCAGCGCGGCTCGACCCGGCGCGGCGTCCCGGTCCGGATCGCGGTCACGACGGCGGCCGCGACCCGCTCCGGCGCCACCGGCCGCGGGAACCCCCGGTCGTACGGGACGCCGCGGGTGGCGAAGAAGCCGGTGGCGACCGCGCCCGGCGCGACGGTGGACACGGTGACCCCGTCGGCCTCCTCGCGCAGCAGCGCCGCGAACGTCTCCAGGCCGGCCTTGGTCACCGAGTAGACCGTCTCGCCCGGCACGCCGACGAGCCCGGCGATCGAGCTGAGGAAGACCAGCGCGCCCGGCCGGCGCAGCACCGGCAGGGCGGCCCGGGCCAGCAGCAGCGGCGCCCGCAGGTTGACGTCGACCAGCGCGGCGATCCGGGCCGGGTCCATCTCCGCGAACGGTCCCGCGTGCCCGATCCCGGCCGACGCGACCACGGCCGTGAGCGACCCGTGCCGGGCGATCGCGGTCTCCACCAGCGCCGCCGCCGCGCCCGGGTCGGCCACGTCCGCCGCCACCGTGGACGCGGCCGGCACCTCGGCCAACACCTTCTCGTCCCGCCCGGCCGCGACGACGACCGCGCCGGCGTCGGTCAGCGCCTCCGCCACCGCCCGCCCGATCCCGCCGGACGCCCCGGTCACCAGGACGACGGCGCCGTCGAGCCCGATCACCAGCTCCGCCCCCGGCGAAGGGCGGGACCGAGGGCGGGTGCGGGGGACCGGCCGGCGGCCGGGCTCACGCGGCGGACGGAGCGGCGTGGGCGCTGATCTTGACGCGGATGCCGTTGCGGCGCAGCGAGCGCCAGCCCCAGGCCGTGCACACCGCGACCGCGAGCACGGTCAGCAGCGGGCTGAGCAGCCCGCGGGCCCACAGCCCGGCGTCCACGCCGCGGTGCAGGAAGCCGAGGTTCATCGCGACGTCGATCAGCCGGGAGACGCCCCAGATGATCGCGACCTCGGTGAACATCCGCCGCACCCCGCGCCGGTCCAGGATGTGCGCCGGCACGTGCACGAAGTCGCGGGCCAGCCGCAGCGTGATCGGCCGCCCGAACGCGGCGCTGCCCAGGAACAGCACCGCCATCACGATCGAGCCCAGCACCGGCTGCAGCAGGTAGACCAGCAGGCTGCCGGACAGCAGCGCGAACGCGGCCCGCGCGGCGATCGCCGCCGACCCGAGCAGCAGCGTGCCGGGCAGCCGGCGGTCGACCAGCCAGCGGAACCCGATCGCGCACAGGCACCAGCCGACCGCGACCAGGATGCTGCGGGTCGTGCCGATGACGTGCAGCAGCACCGCCAGCAGGACGGTCGGCACCACCACCGCCTCCAGCAGGAGCCGGGCGGCGCGACCGAGGGTCGCCCGAAGACCGCTGATCTCCAGCACGTCGGCGTGCCGGTGCAGCGCGTCCTTCGGGTCCGTCATCAGGCCTCCAGCGGTCGAGACGTCCGGCCATAGTGGCACACGGTGCCGGGTGTCGCCGGTGCCCGCCGACCCCTGCGAGACGGACGAGCGGGCTGCTCCTTACGTTTCCCAGCACGAGGAAATTCATCCGCCGGTTCGGCGTGTCAGCGTGTCGCGCGCGTGTCGTCGAGGCGGCCGGCCAGGAAGGCCCGCTCGGTCTCGTTGGTGGCCAGCTCCAGCGCCCGCTCGTACGCGGCCGCGGCGTCACCCGTCCGGCCCAGCCGGACCAGCAGGTCGGCCCGGACCGCGTGGAAGAGGTGGTACGTCGGCAGGTCGAGGTCGGCCAGCGCGGCCAGCCCGGCCGCCGGTCCGTCCCGCTCGGCCACCGCGACGGCCCGGTTCAGCGCCACGATCGGCGTCGGCGCGACGGCCAGCAGCTGGTCGTACAGGGCGACGACCTGGGACCAGTCGGTGTCCGCGCCGGTCGGGGCGGCGGAGTGCACGGCCGAGATCGCGGCCTGGATC
>DATINN010000217.1:0-1788 GCA_035474175.1 Mycobacteriales bacterium
CGAAGTATCATTGCGTTCTGATTGCAGGACCTCGCGTGCTCGCGAAAGATTCGGACACTTCCGAAGCCGAGCAAGTCGGGGAGGTCAGGCGTGTCGGCGGTGCTCGACTATCTGCCCAGGGGCAACACCCTCAGTGACGAGGAGTGGCACCGCCGGCACAGATTCCTGCAGTGGATCCTCGCCGGGCACCTCCCGGCCCTGGCCGCGTTCGGGCTGCTGCGCGGGTTCGCCGCGGACGACGTGGCCGAGTCGCTGGCGCTGCCGCTGGCCTGCCTGATCGTCGGGCACCTGCTGCAGTCCCGGCGGCTGGCGGCCGGCTTCATCACGCTCGGCCTGGTCTACTGCTCGGCCGCGCTCGTCGGCTTCTCCAACGGCGCCATCGAGGCGCACTTCCACTTCTTCGTCATGATCGGCTTCATCGCGCTCTACCAGGACTGGTTCCCGTTCCTGCTCAACATCGGGTTCACCGTGCTCAGCCACGGGATCGGGTCGAGCCTGGTGCCGGACCTGATGTTCAACCACACCTCGGCCCAGGAACACCCCTGGCAGTGGTCGCTGATCCACGGCGTCGCCGTGCTGGCCGCCTGCGTCGGCGTGGTCGTGTTCTGGAAGAGCACCGAGGACGAGCAGAGCCGGTCGCTGGCGCTGACCAAGCAGCTGGCGGACGCCGAGATCGGCCGCCGCCGGTTCACCTCCGACCTGCTGGTCAACCTGGCCCGGCGCAACCAGAACCTGCTCTACCGGCAGCTCGACCTGCTCAACGAGCTGGAGGACAAGGAGCGCGACCCCGACGCGCTGGCCAACCTGTTCCGGCTCGACCACCTGGCCACCCGGATCCGCCGCAACGCCGAGAGCCTGCTGGTGCTCTCCGGCGAGGACTCGCCGCGGACCTGGCGGGAGCCGGTGCAGCTGGTCGACGTGATCCGGGCCGCGATCGCCGAGATCGAGGACCTCGACCGGGTCGACGACGCGATCGACGAGACGCTGGCCGTCTCCGGGCGCACCGTCGCCGACCTGACCCACCTGTTCGCCGAGCTGCTGGAGAACGCGGTCCACTTCTCCCCGCCCGGGGTCACCGTGGTCGTGCGCAGCCGGCCGGTGCCGGCCTCCCCCGGCGTGCACCTGGTCACCGTCGAGGACTGGGGCGTCGGGATGACGCCGCAGGAGCTGGCCGAGGCCAACGAGATCCTGCGGGCGCCGCGCGAGGTCGACCTCTCGGTGTCGCAGCGGCTGGGGCTGCACGTGGTCGCCCGGCTCGCCCACCGGTACGGGATCACCGTCGAGCTGACGCCCACCCCGGGTGGCGGGGTGACCGCGGTGGCGGTGCTGCCGCCGGTCGTGTTCGAGCGCACCGCGGAGCTGGTCGGGGCCGGCGGGCCGGCGCTGAACGGGTACGCGGGGGCGCCCGCGGTCCGGGCGGCCGGTGGCGGGGTCGGGGTGGCGACTCCCCCGGCCGGTACGCCGGTGGTGCGCGGGTCCGGTGGTCCGGGCGCGGTCAACGGCGCTGCGGCTCTCGGCGGGCGGGGCGGCCTGGACGCGCCCGGTCGTCCGGTGCCGCCGCTGGGACGTCCCGGCGGGGCGACGCGCGCCGACGGTCCTTCCGGGCCGGGTGGGATCGCGGGTGGCGGTCCGGCCGGGATGGCCAGGCCCGAGGCGCTGATCTCCGACGCACCCGGGCGGCCGGCAGTCCCGGTGGGCGACGCGCCCGGACGGCCGGCAGTCCCTGTGGGCGACGCGCCCGGACGGCCGGCGACCCCGGTGGGCGACGCGCCGGCACGGGCCGCCGGC
>DATINN010000218.1:0-2600 GCA_035474175.1 Mycobacteriales bacterium
AACATCGAGGTGTCGGCGAGTGCTTCAGGAATCACTTGTCGCGCCGCTCGTAGCGCTCCCAGGGATCTTGCCAGTCCTCCGGCTCGTCGCTCCCGCGCAGCTCGCGGATGTCATCGAGCATCTTGGGGTCGGCCTTCGGCCAGCTCATGAACTCGTCCCAGCTCACTGACCGGCGACGCTCGGACGGCCGAAGCTCGGCGACCGGTTGACCGTCTTCCGTCAGGACGAACTCCTCGCCGCTTTTCACGCGGCGCAGGACCTCGTCGGGATGCTCGCGGAGCTCGTCCTCCGGCAGCTCGGTCACGGGGGCCAGGGTAACCACGGATGTCACCTTTCTGGATCGAGGTGATGACATCGTAGTTCAGACAGCGACAGAGCTGCCTAGTTATCCACAGCCCCGGTCGGGTGAATCGGTCAGCGGGCGGGGCGGGGGATGGGGCGCAGGCGGCGGCGGTCGGCGGTCGGGTCGGCCGGGGTGTCGCGGTGCTCCAGCAGCTCGCCGAGACCGCCGGCGCCCCGCGCCGGGCAGGTCCAGGAACCCTCCAGCTCGACCAGCCGGGTGCCGGGCAGCTCCAGCCAGTGCAGGATCCGCTCCGTCTCCTCCGCGGTCGCGCACGGCAGCGGGCCGACCCCGGGCAGCACCGACTCGGCCGTCGCGACCAGGGCGGCCACGTAGGGCCGGACGGCGGCGCCCCGCACCGCCACCCCGGCCGCGACCAGCCGCCCGCGCCGGACCACGGCCAGCTGCCAACCGCCGGTGCCGTCCGGGCGGGCCGCGACCAGGTGCGGCACGGAGGTCAGCCCGGCCAGCCGCTGCACCCGCGCGCACGCCCGCGCGAACGTCCCGGCCCGGTCCCGCACGGTCGCCGCCTGCTCGAACCGCCCGGCCTCGGCCAGCCGGCCGACCTTGCGCAGCAACGGCGTCGTGACCGGCCGCGGGTCGCCGGCGACGGCCTCCCGGACCAGTGTCGCGACCGCGCCGTACTCCTCCCGGCTGATCCGGCCCTCGCACGGCGCGCCGCAGCGGTCCATCTCGGCCAGCGCGCAGGCCGAGCCGGTGCCGGCGCCGGTGATCTTGTCGGTGCACTGCCGCAGCGGCAGCGCGTCGTGCACCGCCGCCATCGCCCGCTCGACCGACTTCCGCGACCCGAACGGCCCCAGGTAGGACCCGCCGTCGTCGCGCACGGACCGCACCACGGACAGCCGCGGGTAAGCCTCCGGCGTCAGCTTGAGCCAGATCCCGCGCTCCGGGAAGCGCGAGCGCCGGTTGTACGGCGGCTTGTGCTCGGCGATCATCCGCAGCTCGCGGACCTCGGCCTCCAGGTCGTGGGCGCAGACGATCGCGTCCACCCGCTCGGCCAGGCCGACCATCTCCGCCATCCGGGACCGCAGCTCGCTGGCCACGAAGTAGTGCCGGACCCGGGTGCGGATGTCCTTGCTCTTCCCGACGTACAGCGGGCGGCCGGTGGCGTCGCGGAAGACGTACACCCCCGGGGCGCTGGGCAGGTGCTCGGCCAGGTGGCGCTTGCGCCGCTGCGCCTCGCTGACCTGCGCGGTGAACGTGCGCAGCTCGTCCAGCGACTGCACCCCGAGCGGGCCGACCCGCTCCAGCAGCCCGTGCAGCACCTCGACCGTGGCCCGGGCGTCGGCCAGTGCCCGGTGCACCGGCTTGGTCGCGGTCTTGAAGTGGACCGACAGCGTGGCCAGCTTGCAGTCGGGCACGTCGTCGCTGGTCAGCACGCGGCGGGCCAGCAGCGCGGTGTCGACCACCCGCAGCGGCGGCCAGGGCCGCTCCAGCCGGGCGCAGGCGGCCTTGAGGAAGCCCACGTCGAAGGGCGCGTTGTGGGCGACCAGCACGGTGTCCCGGGCGAACTCCAGGAACGCCGGCAGCACCTCGTCGATCGCCGGCGCGGAGGACACCATCAGGTCGGTGATCCCGGTCAGCACGGCGATCAGCGGCGGGATCCCGCGCCCGGGGTCGACCAGCGTGCTGAACTCGCCCAGGATCTCGCCCCCGCGCACCTTGACCGCGCCGATCTCGGTGATCTCCTCGGTCTCGTGCGAGCCGCCGGTGGTCTCCAGGTCGACGACGACGAAGGTGACCTCGCGCAGCGGCTCGTCGAGCTCGTCGAAGGCCGCCTGGACGTACACCGGGGCGGAGGCGTCACGCACGGACCCCACGCTAAGACCGCCCACCGACGAAAACGCATCCGTACGCCTTGACTTATGTAAGGCGTCCGTTACGCTTCCGGCGTGCCGGTCTTCGAGGCGCTCGCCGATCCGACCCGCCGCCGGCTGCTGGAGCTGCTGGCGGCGGGGGAGCGGTCGGCGGGCGCGCTGGCGGCGGAGTTCGAGATCAGCCGGCCGGCGGTCTCGCGGCACCTGCGGGTGCTGCGGGAGGCCGGGCTGGTGCACAGCCGGGGCGCGGGACAGCACCGGCTCTACTCGGTCGACCTCGCGCCGCTGGCCGAGCTCGACGCCTGGCTCGACCGCTGGCGCGGCTTCTGGGCCCAGCGGCTGGACGCACTCGACACGGAACTACAGCGCGCACAACCAGGGAGGCACGATGACTGAGTTCGGCACGGTACGGCGGGACGGCG